>DASRYP010000231.1:0-3458 GCA_035687165.1 Actinoplanes sp.
CAGGAGATCTGCGCCGAGATCTCCAGCGCCGCGCGGAAGTACGGCTCGGCTTGTGCCGGTCCCACGACCTCCATGAGCGCCCAACCCGAATTGTTCTGCGCTTCGCACTCCCCGCTGCGATCGCCGAGCGTGCTGAACAGCTCGGCGGCCCGACCGAAGTCCGTCACGGCCGAGGGCGGGCCGACGATCAGCCCCTGCTCGATGAGTGCGTACGCCTGACCACTGCGGTTGCCGAGCTCGTCGTAGATCGTCTGCGCCGACCGGCACAGGTCGCGAGCCGCCTCCCGGTCACCGGCGAGCCGCTTCACGGCGGCGAGGTGTCGCAGGCTGTTGGCCTCCCCGAAGCGGTCGCCGACCTCGCGGTAGATCTCGAGTGCCCGGCTGTATGCCGCCAACGCCTCATCGTCGCGCATGGCGAGCCGGTGGACCGAGCCGATCTCGTTCAACGCGTACGCCTGATGGACCTCGTCGCCGAGCCGCACATACAGGTCGTACGCCTCGGCGTGAAGTTGGGTTGCGGTGCTGTATTCGCCCCGAATACCGTGGATGATTCCCAGGTCGCGCAGAGAGTTCGCCTGGCCATATAGGTCCCCGAGTTCCCGGTACAGCTCCAGCGCGGCACCCTGGACCTCGGCTGCTTCCCGATACTGACTCATTTGCCGGCGGCACATTCCGAGGTCGGCCAGCGCGTTGGCCTGCCCAGGCTTGTCTTCCAGCCGACGACAGATATCAAGCGCCTCCAGCTGTGCGTCGGCAGCAGCGCGGTAGTCGGAAATAAGGTACGCGACGATCCCCACCTGGTTGAGCGCTACAGCGCGACCCGCGTCGTCGCCGACCTCGCGGCACAGATCAATCGCCTGGTTCAACGCCTCCGACGCGGTCGGGTAGTCGGCCATGAGCCGGCTGACCACACCGAGGTTGGCAAGTGCGCCCGCCTCGGCCTCGCGGTCGCCCAGACCTCGAGCCAACTCGGCCGCGGTCCGGTAGAGCTGCGCCGCCTGGTCCCACGGCCCGGCGTGGCGAAGGAACGGTCCCATCGCCGCCGCTAGTCGCACTGCGCCCAGCGGGTCGCCATGCGCTTGCGCGTGCTGAATGGTGTTGAGGACGTTCGCTCGTTCGGCGGCCAACCAGTCGAGTGCCTCCGCCCGGTTGCGCAGCGCCGGCATCGTGTCGTCGCGCTCTTCGGGCTCGGCCGTCGCCGCAACACGGTCGATCAGGTGGTTCGCGTTTTCCAGCGCGGCCGAGTAGTACGCGACCAAACGGTCTATAGCCATCGTCCGTTCCTCGCCTTCTACAGCTTCCGCAAGTTCCTGGGCATAGTCGCGCAGAAGATCATGCAGGCGATAACGATCGGGGCTGACCTCGCCCAGAAGGTGATCCTCGTAGAGTCCGGCGAGGCGCCGGCGCACGTCTTCCGCAGCCGCACCAGTGAGCGCCGCCACGGCGAAGTGATCGATGTCCACACCGGGGAAGACGCCCACATACCGAAAAAGATGCTGCAGGTCGGCGGTCAACGCTTGGAACGAGACGTCGAAGGCCGACTTCACGGCACGAGAACCGGCCCGCATCTCGCCCAGGCGACTCTGCGCCGCCCGCAGACGCTTCAGGAGTTGTTCGGCAGTCCATACCGGATGATTGCGCCACTGCGTCGCCAGCAGCGATATTGCGAGCGGGAGTCTGCCGCATAGCGCAACAATCTCGCGCACGGTGGCGTCCGATGGCGGCTCTCGACGGCGGGACAGCTTGAGGAACAGAGCCGCCGCGTCCTCCTCCGGCAGCTCGCCGAGTGGGACGCTGTCGCCATCCGGAATGGCCAGGCGGCGCCGACTGGTGATCACTACAAGCGAGCTGCCGTCGCCGGGCAGCAAGGGTTCGACCTGGCTGTAGCTCTCCGCGTTGTCGAGGATCATCAGCATCCGCCGACCAGCGAGCCGATCGCGCCAGAGCGCGGCGCGCGCCTGGGTCACGGCGTACCCGTCAGTGCCGGTTGGCAGCCGTTGAGCGTTGACGCCGTCGGCCAGAAGGAGGGCGGCCAGGGCGTCGCACGGATCGACCGGTCGCAGCCCTGCGGTATGCCCGTTCAAGTTCAGGAAGACCTGACCGCCATCGAACTGACCCGCCAACGCGTGACCGGCATGGATCGCGAAGGCCGTCTTGCCAGTGCCGGGCATGCCGTCGATCGCCAGAATCGGGATGACCTCGCTGCTCCGCAACGCCTGGTTGACCTCCTCGTGCAGGGCCTTGAGCTCGGCACCTCGGTTGGTGAAGCTCGCGATGTCGCGAGGAAGTGCCTTGAACACCTTCACCGTGTCAGGAGCGCCGCCCGGAGTCGGCGCGCCTGCCAGGGCCGGCTCCGGCCCAGCGGACCGTTCGGCAAGGACGGCGCCCACGACGGCGAGAACAACAGCGACGGCCGCGATCCCGCCGAACCAACCCCACGGGTTCTCTTGTAGCGGCGCCAACCAGCCGGGCCATCGTTGCTCAGACGACGCCACGTTGGTGACCAACCCGACCAAAAGCGTCACGAGCGAGACCACCACCGCCGAGATAACCACAACGGCGATGCGCCGGGCCTTCATGAGAGAGATCCTAGAACGTCGATGTGTTGGGCACCACATGGCGCCAAGACCGATGAGGCTGTACTCACGAAGGGTGAGGACATGTCCAGTTAGGCTGGGGTCGTGGTTGAGGTCTCTGAAGGCGTTAACGCCGGGCGGCAGGAGCCGGTATCGCGGCCGCCGGTGGGCTACCTTCCGTACGGTGATCGAAAGCCGTATGTCTTGGCCGACACGCTCACCGCGCTGAACGGGCCGACTCGTGGCGTGATTACGCTGCCGCACCACCTCGACTGGTCCGGCCACGCCGAATATGACCTGAACCGGCCCGGGTGCCTGGAAAGCCTGTACAAAGTGGTGCTCACCGAGGCCGCCACCCTCGAGGACTTGCACATGTGGCTCTCGGGTGACGTGCTTCTCCGGCTCTGGCCCACGCTCTGGCTGCCGCCGCGGCTCAGGCGGCGCTGGGAAGAACGTTTCCCGGAACTGGCCGCTACCCGCACGAACGCCGCGTAGCAGCTAGTGGACCCTTTCACGAACGGCTCGCTCGTACGGGGCTTGCGGCCGCTCTGGGACGGCGAAGCCGCGTCCGAGACGGGCTCGGTTACCAGCGAAAGGGCTAACAGTGCTCAATAGCTATACAGGGTGCGGGCAATGACCGCCTCCATCGGAATTTGGGCTCAGGGAGACACCACCGGCGAATCGGTGCTCTACCGGTGGGAAGCCGACGACCACCAAACCGGCTTCGTGACGTTCGAGGTTCCATCGGGTCGGTTCCGGCCGGCGGACGAGCGCGGCCAGCCGATCGGGGACCTATTGTTCGACCCCGCTGAAGGCGAGCCGACTGGCACTGCCGCCGACGTCAACCGGACGCTGTTCATCCAGGTGGTCGTGGCCATTCGC
>DASRYP010000232.1:0-2947 GCA_035687165.1 Actinoplanes sp.
CATCAAGGGCGGCGTCGGCGACGGCCGCATCATCGAGACGCGCAGCCGCACCGGCACCCCGAGGCGCGCGATGGCCATCATCGCCTTCCTGGCCGTGCTGATCGTGACCCAGTCCCTGCTCTTCCTGCGCAGCGGCAGCGCCATACCCCTCGACTGCGCAGCCGGCCGCCTCACCGTGACCGGGTCGACAGCGTTCGAGCCGGTCGTTCGCGAAGCCGCGAATTCCTACCAGGAGGCCTGCACCGACGCCTCCTTCACCTTCGACATGCGCGGCAGCGGTGGGGGCCTGCTGCAACTCGACGGCCCCGATACTTTGGCCTTCTCCGACGGAGAGAAGCCCGACGGCATGCCCGCCTTGGTCCCACGTCCGATCGCCTTCGTCCTCTTCACCCTCGTGGTCAACGCAGACACCGGAGTCCACGACCTGACGGCGGCCCAGATCCGCGGCCTCTACCGCGGCGACATCACCAACTGGAAGGCGATCGGCGGCCACGACGAGCCCGTACGACTGATCAGCCGCAATCCCGGCTCCGGAACACGTGCGGCCTTCCAGCGTCGAGTCCTCGCGGGCGTCCGAGAACCAGGAAGCAACTCCGACAACTGCCGTGATCGCGATCCCGGCTCCCCGGCCGGCGTGGTCCGCTGTGCCCGCGACTCCACCGAAGACGTGCTACGCACAGTGGCCGACACCCCAGGCTCTCTGGGCTACAGCGAACTGGGCGCCGCCACCACCCGTGACGGCCTTGCCCTCGTCCGCATCAACGGCTACCCCGCCACCGTCCCCGACGCCGACAACGGCACCTACCCGTTCTGGGAAACCGAACTCGGCTACACCCACGGCGACCCCGACGCCCATTCCTTGGCCGCCAGTTTCCTCCGCTACCTGACCAACCAACTGGGCGCCGACATCATCCGAGCCCACGGCGACCGCCCCTGCGCAGAACTGGCCAACCCCCAACTCTGCCACCCCCTACCCATCGCCTGACCCCGCTTGCTGGTAGGGCCCTGCCGCGAATTCGCCGGGGGCTACACCGGCGTGCCCCGAGATTCTGCCCCGAACCCGTTATTTGCCTCGGTTGACTTCAATGGTTTGAGTGGGCGGCAGCACGCGATGTCCAGCGTGGCTCGACCGCTCTGATCCGTGGTGTCGGCCCCGCGAAGCAGGGAGTGGGACCTTGGGCAAGCGGCCTCGCGATGGAAACCAGCAGTCCGGTTCGCAAGCTTCACGATCTCCCGCCGTCCACTTGTCGGCCGGGAGTATGCGGGAGGCCGAAGTCATGGTCGCTGAGGTCGCCGAGACGGGCCGCGCCGGCGCGAAAAGTCAGTCCCACCGCGATCATCTGACCACCCGGATCACCGGCACGCGGGGTGGCACCCCGCAAGGCTCACCGACCGAGATTCCGCCGCGAGAAGACGCCGAAGTGCAGCGTTCCCTCGAGATGGAAAACTCGGGAGCCGCACTTCTCGCCGACCAGGGCTGGCAGATCAAGCAGAACCCTTCCGCGGAAGAGGTGGCTCTGGCCAGGTCGATCACCGGCGATCGAGGAAGCCCCGGGAAAATCCGGACTATTTGGTGGAAGGCCGAGTCTTCGACGCCTACTCGCCGACGAATCCACAAAAGGGCCCGCGCGGTATATGGCGCCAAGTGCAGGAGGGCAAGATTGAGTCTGGACAGACTCAGCGGGTAGTCATCAACCTCGAGGACTGGCGAGGTGACCTGTCCGCGCTGAACAAGCAGTTCTTGGACTGGCCGATGCCCGGCCTGAAGGAGGTCAAGATCATTACGTCCGACGGGAACGTCGTTTCGCTTGACCTGCCGCCCTATACCGATTGAGAGTCGACGTATGGCGATCGAGTACGAGATCACCCTTGCCGGTGGGACGCCTGGCGTGGTCGTTGCGGAGCGAGCGTTTCCCGATGTCAACGAGCGGCCGGCGGGCACACCTCCCGTGTTGGTAGCGACCCTCAGTGATCGCTGTGGCTTTGTCACCACGGTGCTCTCCGGGGGGAGCCGTTACATTGAGGTTCTGGGGGACAACGGCAACTGGGAGTGGGAGCCGGAGCCGTACACATCGGTGATGTTTCGGATGGACAAACTGCCCGACTCCGATTGGCAAGTGCGCAACATGCTCGTCGTGGTACGGCGAGTGCTGGATACGGGCGCGGAGGACGCGGCGTTCTTCGTCAATGGTGACATCCTGCTACTGACCCGGCTGAACGGCGTAGTCGTCAAACATCGCCGTGACAAGTGGTGGGCCATTCACAAAGGTGCGAACGACATCATTCCCGGCTGACTGCACCGTGGAAGCGGTGGTTGACCTGCCAGAATAGTGCGGCCCGACGCACAACATGGGTGATGGCGAAAGTGCCTGGAAACCGAGAGGGTCACGCTAGGTGGCTGATGTCGTTCAGGGCGGCCACGGTGCGGTTGTGGAAGTAGTCGTCCTCGTGCAGCGTGGTGATCCCGCCCGTGGTGAAGCGGAACGCCACTCGGCCGGCGCTATCCAGGGGCATCGCAATCCAGGCGGCTACCAGGAACGTCGCGGCCATGCCGTGGGTGACGACGACCTGGTGGGTGGCCTCGGAGCGCAGGATGCGGTCGAGGGCAGCGTAGACACGGACGGCCAGGTCCCACTTGGTCTCCGCGCCGGGGATGCCCTCGTCGTGGTGTAGGCGTTCGCCGGTGGCGGGAGGCGGGATGAAACGGGCGTCCAGCCAGGACTGGGGGCGGCCGCCTGCTTCGCCGTAGGACTTCTCGCGCAGGTCAGTGTCGAGGATCGGTCTGGTTCGGAGGCTGGCGGCGACGACCTCTGCGGTACGGCGGGTGCGCAGCAGATCGGAGGTGTAGACCTCGGCGGTGTGGCCCTCGGGCAGGTGGGAAGCCAGCGTGGCGGCGATCGCGGTGGCGTGGGTCTGGCCGCGTTCGGTGAGGTCGGAGTCGAACCAG
>DASRYP010000233.1:0-2915 GCA_035687165.1 Actinoplanes sp.
GGGCCATCCGGTCGAAGTCGAGGTCGCGCAGCGCGCCGGTGATGCCACTGGTCAACTCGGACGGCGCCCACAGTCCCCAGTCGACGGTCAGCGCGGGAAGGCCGCGGGAGCGCCGGAGCCGGGCCACCGCGTCCAGGGCGGCGTTAGCGGCGGCATAGGTGGTCTGGCCGGGGCTGCCGAAGAGCCCGGAGGCCGAGGAGTAGAGCACGAACTCGGCAAGGTCGAGCTCCGCGGTCAGCTCGTGCAGGTGCAGCGCGGCGCCGGCCTTGGCCCGCAGGACCGCCTCCGACCGGGCGGCGTCCTGCGCTTCGAGTACGCCGTCGTCGGCGAACCCGGCCAGGTGGTAGACGGCGGTCAGGGGGTGCGGCAGAGACCCGATCAGCTCGGCGAGCGCCTCGGGGTCACCCACGTCGCAGGCAGCGACGGTGACCTCGGCCCCGGCCTCCCGCAGCGACCGGGCGACCTGCGGATCCAGCTCCCCGCGGCGGCCGGCCAGTAAAAGACGCCGGTGTCCGCGCGCCTCGGCCAGGTGGTGCGCCAGGGCCGTACCGAGCGCGCCGGTGCCGCCGGTGACGAGCGTGACGCCGTCGGGGTCGAGCGGCGCCGGGACGGTCAGCACGACCTTGCCGACCTGCCGCGCCTGGCTCAGATACCGGTACGCCGACCGGGCCTGCCGGAGATCCCAGGTGGTGATCGGCAGCGGGCGTACGGTGCCGCGGCTCGCCAGCACGGTCAGCTCGGCCAGGATCTCGGCGATCCGGTCCGGCCCGGCGTCGATGACGTCGAACGCCCGGTAGTGGACGCCGGGATGCTCGTGGGCCACCCTGTCCGGGTCGCGCAGGTCGGTCTTGCCCATCTCGACGAACCGGCCGCCGCGCAGCACGCGCAGCGAGGCATCGACGAACTCGCCGGCGAGGCAGTTGAGCACGACGTCGATCCGGCCCCGGAACTTCTCCTCGAACGCCAGCGTGCGCGACGAGGCGAGGTGGTCGTCGTCGAGACCGGTAGCGCGCAGGGCAGGCCACTTGGGCGGGCTGGCGGTCGCGTACGCCTCCGCGCCCCAGTGCCGGGCCAACTGCAGGGCCATCATCCCGACGCCGCCGGCCCCGGAGTGCACGAGCACCGACTCGCCCGCCCGCAGGCCGGCCAGGTCGATCAGCGCGTACCAGGCGGTGCAGAAGCCGACCGGCACCGAGGCGGCCTCGGCGAACGTCCAGCCGGCCGGGACCGGGGTCAGGTAGCGCCGGTCGGTGACGACGACAGGGCCGCTGGCGCCGGGCATCAGGCCCATCACCCGGTCGCCCGGCGCGAGACCGGTCACGCCGGGCCCGGTCTCCAGGACGACGCCCGCGGCCTCGATGCTGAGCGGGCCGGCCTTGCCCGGGTACATGCCGAGCGCGTTGAGCACGTCGCGGAAGTTGACGCCCGCGGCGCGTACCGACACCCGGACCTCGCCGGCGCGCAGCGGCGCCCGGGCCGCCGGGTTGTCGACGAAGACCAGGTTCTCCAGGGTGCCGCGCTCCTTGATGTCGAGTCGCCAGGTCGCCGAGCCGGCCGGTTGTTCCAGCCCGGCGTCCGGCTCCACCGGGATGAGGCGGGGGGTGAGCAGCCGGTCGCCGCGCACCGCGAGCTGCGGTTCGCCGACGGCCAGGGCCAGGCCGAGGTCGCCGGTGCCGGCCTCGGCGTCGATCAGCCGGAACCGGCCCGGCTGCTCCAGCTGCGCCGAACGGACGAGGCCCCACACCGCCGCGGCGGCCGGGTCGCGGTCGACGCCGACGGTGACGAAGGCCCGTTCCTGCTCGCCCCGGCACAGCTCCAGCGCCCGCGCGACGGCGCCGGTCACGCTCTCGCCCGGGGCGAAGCGCTCGACCGTACCGGTGAACGGCTCGGCCGCCGGGCCGGTGTGCTCGACCCAGTCGAGGCGCCGCAGCGGCGGGCCGGCCGCCGGGGCGGCCGGCAGCGGGCGGAAGACCAGCGAGGCGATCTCGGCCACCGGCCGGCCCGTGAGGTCGGTGAAGAAGGCACCCACCGAGCCGTCGTTGCGGCGGGTCAGCCGGACCCGGAGCGCGCGGGCGCCGGTAGCGAAGACCCGGATCCCGTTCCAGGAGAAGGGCAGCAGCACCTCGTCGCCGTCCTCGGTGACCGCGGCGAGCGCGTGCATGGCCGCGTCCAGCAGCACCGGGTGCAGCCCGAAGCCGCCGGCGTCGCCCGCCGGTAGCTCCACCTCGGCAACCAGGTTGCCGCCGGTCTCGCGGACGGCGCGCAGGGCCCGGAACATCGGACCGTAGTCGTAGCCACGGTCGGCCAGCCGGGCGTAGAGGGCGCCGGTGTCGTGCGGCACGCCGCCGTCCGGGAACTCCACCTCCGGCGCCGGGTTGTCGCTGGTGGCCACCACGGCGCGGCCATGCTCGGTCCACTCCTCGCCGCTGCGGGTGTGTAGGCGGACGGTCCGCTGCCCGTCGGCCCCCAGCTCACCGACCGTGACCTGTAACGGGACCGAGTCGGAGGCGGGCAGCGGCAGCGGCGCCGCGAGCGTCAGCTCGACAATCGTGTCGCAGCCGGCGAGCAGCGCGGCGTGCGCGACGAGGTCGACGAAGCCGGAGCCCGGGAACAGCGTCTGCCCGGCGACCACGTGGTCGGCCAGCCAGGGCTGGGCGGTCAGCCCGATGCCGCCGGTCAGGACGGTGCCGGAGCCACCGCCGTACGGGATCGCGGTGGCAAGCAGCGGGTGCCCGGCCGGCCGGGACGCGGGCTGGGCGACCGCGTCGAGCCAGAACCGGCGGTGGTTGAACGCATAGGTCGGCAGGTCGGCCGGGACCGGATCGGCGAGCGGCCGGACGGCGTCCCAGTCGACCTCGCCGCCGTGGGCGTGCCATCGGCCGAGCGCGGCCAGCACCTCGCGCTCGCCCTCGGCG
>DASRYP010000234.1:0-13144 GCA_035687165.1 Actinoplanes sp.
GCGCTCGATGATCGACCGCGTCCCCGACCACCTGGAGAAGATCGACCAGGCCCTCGCCCTCGCCGACGCCCCGGCGCTGCGCGACGAGGCCCACCAGCTCAAGGGCATCATGGCCAACATCGGTGCCCGCGCCGCCGCCGACGCCTGCGGCCTGCTGGAGGATCGGGGACGCCGGGGTGATCTCGAGGCCGCCGGGGACGCCCGGGCGGCGCTGCACCCGGAGATCGACGCCGTCCACGAGGCCGTCACCACGATTCTGCGCGCCCCGGCGAACCTCAGCCGATGAGTCGCGGGACAGCGGCCGGCGCCGGTCGCCGCACAGGGGTTCGCATGCGGGTCAGGCTCGATCGAGGGGGCCCGCCATCCAGTCCGCGGCCACCGTGCGTTACTCGCAGTGCTGGTTGTCGTAGGCGGCGTCGCCGACCGTGCCGCCCCATTTGACGCAGCCCTCGCCGGCCGGGCCGATGGCCGGGCCGCCGTAGTACTCGTCCCGGCCGGACTCGTCGTTGCGGTCCAGGCCGTCGGGCTCCAGGTAGGCCGAGACGGCGCTCTTCTTGCCGACCTTGACGGCCTTGAGGGTGACGGTGCAGTCGTTCTCGTCGTCGTCGGAGTGCAGCAGGTAGACGTTGCCGACCAGGACGCCGTCGGTGTCCCGGATCGCGGCCTGCTCGATGACCTCGTAACCGTCGCCGCAGACCTCTTCCGGCTTGTTCGGGTTGACGGCCTCGGTGTCGGTGGGTTCCAGCTCGCCGGCGGGACTCTCGACAGGCTTGGTCGGGGCAGTGGTGGGCCTCCTGGTGGGCTTGCGGGTCGGCTTCGTGGACTTCCCGCCGGTGCTGGGCACGGCGGCGCCGACGGGCGCATCGGAGCCGGTCGCGGTCGGATTGTCGTTCCCGCCGCCCGACGAGGCGATCGCGATGCCGACACCGCCGAGACCGAGCACGACCGCGGTCACGGCGGCCGCGATGGTGAGGTTCCGCCCGCGGTTTCGGCCGGAGCCGCCGCCCGAGCCACCGCCCGGGTCGTCGCCGAAGATGCCGTCGGAGCGGGCGTACGAGCCGGAGTCGTAGCCGGAAGCGACGGCCGCCGCGGGCTGCGGGATCGAGGCCGCGCCACTGGCCGCGCGGTTGCCCTGCGGGGGCCCGGTGGGGGCACGCCCCGGCTGGTAGCCGCCGGCCTGGGCGGACATGGGCCGCGTGCCGCCGGTGGCCGGGTAGCCCTGGATCGGCGCCTGCCCGGAAGTCTGGTAGCCGCGCGGCGGACCGCCCGCGGCCGGCATCCGCCCGGACGCGAAGCCCGGCTGGGGCCCGCCCGGGAGGGGCACCCGACCCGAGGTCTGACCGGGCTGCGGCGGGATGGGACGGGTCTGCTGAGTGGGCGGACGCCCCACGTTCATGCGGCCCGGCGCGCGGGCCACCGACGCCATCTCGGCCGCGCTCGCGAACCGCTGGGCCGGGTCCTTGGCGATCGCGCGCAGCACCAGCGCCGCCACCGGCGGGGGCACGTCGCGCGGCAGGGACGGCAGATCCCCGTACACCAGCTGGGACATCACCTGCAGCGGGTTGTCCCCCACGTACGGCGGACTGCCGGTCAGGCAGCAGTAGGCCACCGCACCCAGCGCGTACACGTCCGTCGCCGGGGTGACCTTCTTGCCTTCGGCCTGCTCGGGGGCCATGTAGTTGACCGAGCCGAGCACCACGTTCGTGCCGGTCAGCCCGTTCCCGGCGGCGGAGCGGGCCACCCCGAAGTCGACCAGCACGATCGCGCCGCCGGGGCGGACCAGCAGGTTGGCCGGTTTGACGTCGCGGTGCACGATGCCCGCCTGGTGCGCGACCTGCAGGGCGTCGGCCACCTGGGCGACGATCGCCAGCGTCTCGTCGGGCCCGAGCCGGCCGGCCTGCTCGATGCGCTTCGAGAGCGGGACGCCCTCGATGTACTCCATGATCAGGTAGTCGAGGCGGCCGCCGTTGGGGGCCGCGCTCTCGCCGTAGTCGTAGACCTGCACGATGCCGGGGTGACGCAGCGCGGCCATCATCCGCGCCTCGGTGCGGAACCGGGTGAGGAACTCCTGGTCGGCCATGAGGCCGGGCAGCACCACCTTGACCGCGACGGGCCGGTGCAGCAGCGTGTCCTCGCCACGCCAGACCTCACCCATGCCGCCGGCGGCGATGCGCTCGGTCAGTTGGTATCGATCACTCAGGAAGGCTCCGGGGGACAGCACCCGAACATGCTACTCATCGCGGAAAAGGGAGCGACCCGGCCTTCTCGGGGGGACGAGAGAGGCCGGGCCGCGGGAGCGCCGGAGGTGAGCCCGCTGGGTCAGGCTTTTCCGGCCGGCGCCGGCTCGGGGGTGGACTCGACGGGCGGAGCGTCGTCGCGCGAGTCCCGGTCGTCGCGCGAGTCCCGGTCCTCGCGCGAGTCCGGGTCGTCGAGCATGGTCGCCTCGTCGAACGGGTCCTCGCCGGCCAGGACCGCGCGGGTCTTCTCGCGATCGATCTCGCCGACCCAGGTGCCGACCAGGACGGTGGCGACGGCGTTGCCGGCGAAGTTGGTCAGCGCCCGGGCCTCGGACATGAACCGGTCGATGCCGACGATCAGGCCGACGCCGTCGACCAGCTCGGGGCGGTGACTCTGCAGGCCGCCGGCCAGCGTGGCCAGGCCGGCGCCGGTGATGCCGGCCGCGCCCTTGGAGGCGATGATCATGAAGACCAGCAGGGAGATCTGCTCACCGATGTTGAGCGGCTGGTCCAGGGCCTCGGCGATGAAGAGCGAGGCCATCGTCAGGTAGATCGCCGTACCGTCGAGGTTGAAGGAGTATCCGGTCGGGACGGTGATGCCGACGACCGGCTTGCTGACGCCCAGATGCTCCATCTTGGCGATGAGCCGCGGCAGCGCCGACTCCGACGACGAGGTCGACAGGATCAGCAGGAATTCCCGGCCGAGGTACTTGAGCAGTGCGAAGATGCTCATCCGGGCGAAGATCCAGAGGATCGAGGCGAGGATGACGAAGACGAAGATCGCACAGGTGATGTAAAAGCCCACCATGATCTGGGCCAGGCTCTTCAACGCGTCCATGCCGGTCTCGCCGACGACGGCGGCGATCGCGCCGAACGCGCCGATCGGGGCCAGCCACATGATCATGGCGAGGATCTTGAAGACCACGCGCTGGATAGTGGTGATCGCGCGCAGCACCGGCTCGCCGCGACGGCCCAGCGACTGCACCGCGAAGCCGACCAGCAGGGCCACGAGCAGCGTCTCGAGCACCTCACCGTCGGTGAGCGCCGAGAGCAGGCTGTTCGGGATGATGCCGAGGATGAAGTCGGCCAGGCTCTCGTCGGCCGCGCCGCCCGCGGCCTTCTGCCCCGCCGCGGCCGCGGCCGCGTTCAGGTGCAGGCCGGCGCCGGGGTGGATGATGTTGCCGACCACGAGACCGATGGCGAGCGCGACGGTCGACATGATGAGGAAGTAGCCGAGGGCGAGACCGCCGACGCGGCCCACCTTGGCGGCCTGCCGGATCGAGCCGACACCCAGCACGATGGTGCAGAAGATGACCGGGGCGATCATCATCTTGATCAGGTTGACGAAGCCGGTGCCGATCGGCTTGAGTTCCTTGGCGAAGTCAGGAGCCGCGAAGCCGACGGCGATGCCAGCCAAGACAGCCACGATGACCGCCAGGTAGAGGTAGTGAGTTCGGTCCCGCCGGACCCGCGGGTTGGGGCTCTGGGTCTCCATACCGCAGACTGTGTCGTGCGTCTCATATGGAGCGCGACATTGCGTTCATTCTGTTTACCGCAAAGAACCGAGACCGAAATATGCCGATCACACTGGACCCCAGGAGAAACCGGGACTGGAGCATCGCGCGCCAGCTCTTCGTCCTTCAGGTGCTGGTGGTGACGGCCCTGGTCGCGATCGGCACGGCCGGGGCGCTGCTGCTGGCCCGCGACGACACCGAGCAGGCCGCGATCGACAAGGTGATCGGCATCGCCCAGGCGGTCGCGCACTCCCCCACGGTCATCGAGGCGGTGCGTGGCGCGGATCCGTCCAAGGTGCTGCAGCCGTACACGGAAAGTGTCCGTCTCGCCACGCGCATCAACTTCATCGTGGTGATGGCGCCCGACCGCACCCGCTTCACGCACACCCGGCCCGAGCTGATCGGGCAGCCGTTCATCGGGACGATCGCGGGCGCGCTCGACGGCCACACGGTGATCGAGACGAGCGTCGGCACGCTCGGCGAGTCGGTGCGGACGGTGGTGCCGGTGCTCGACCAGGGCGCCGTGATCGCTCTCGTGTCGGTCGGTATCACCACCGAGGCGATCAATCGGAGGCTGCTGAGCCGCACGCCGGCGGTCGCGGTGCCGACCGTCTTGGCGCTACTCCTCGCGGCGGCCGGGTCGTGGCTGCTCAGCCGGCGCTTACGCCGGCAGACCCACGGCCTCGGACCGGCCGAGATGACCAGGATGTACGAGTACCACGAAGCGGTGCTCCACTCGGTGCGCGAGGGGCTGGTGGTGGCCGACCGCGCCGGCCGGGTGACGCTGGTCAACGACGAGGCCCGGCGACTGCTCGGCCTGACCGACGACGCCCTCGACATGCCGCCCGAGATCAGCGAACTGCTCGCGTCGAAGACTGCGGTGGCCGACGAACCGGTGCTGGCCGGCGATCAGGTGCTGGTGGCCAACCAGCGGGAGATCCGCTCCGAGGGGCAACGGGTCGGCACGGTGCTGACCCTGCGCGACCACACCGAGCTACGGGCGCTGACGGGTGAGCTCGACTCGGTGCGCGGGCTGACCGAGGCGCTGCGGGCGCAGGCCCACGAGGCCGCGAACCGGCTGCACACGGTCCTGACGATGGTCGAGCTGGGCCGGACCGAGGAGGCCGTCCGGCTGGCCACCGCGGAACTCGAGGTGGCCCAGCAGCTGACCGATCAGGTGGTCGGCGCGCTCAGTGAGCCGGTGCTGGCCGCCCTGCTGCTGGGCAAGTCGGCGCAGGCCGCCGAGCGGGGCGTGCAGCTGGTGGTGGACGATGCATCCCGGCTCGGCCGTACCCCGCTGCCCGGCCGCGACCTGCTCACCGTGGTGGGCAACCTGGTCGACAACGCGTTGGAGGCGGTGGTCGGCACCGCGCCGCCCCGGGAGGTGACTGTGCTGGTGGTCGAGTCGGACGGTGGCGTGCTCGTGCGGGTGGGCGACACCGGGCCCGGGCTGTCGTCGGCCGAGGCCTTCCGGCGCGGCTGGTCGACCAAGGCCCAGGGCCGCGGGCTGGGGCTGGCGCTGGTCAAGCAAGTGGCCGACCGGCACGGCGGGAGCATCGACGTGGCGTCGGCGCCGGGCGGCGGCGCGCTGATCACCGTCCGGCTCCCGGTGCGGGCATGACAGCGATCCGGGTCCTCGTGGTGGAGGACGAGCCGCTGATCGCGGAGGCCCACGCGGCGTACACGGGCCGGGTCGAAGGTTTTGCGGTAGCGGCCGTGGCGCACACCGCGCAGCGGGCGATGGCGACGCTGCGCTCGACCCCGGTCGACCTGGTGCTACTCGACCTGCACCTGCCGGACATGTTCGGCCTCGAGCTGACCCGGGCCCTGCGCGCGGCCGGGATCGGCACGGACGTGCTGGTGGTGACGTCGGCGCGGGATCTGGCGGTGGTGCGCTCGGCGGTGTCCCTGGGGGTGACGCACTACCTGCTCAAGCCGTTCACATTCGCGACTTTCCGCGAAAAGCTCCTGGGGTACGCCCGTTACCGCCGCCAGATGCTCGGGGCCGAACCGGTGGCGGCGCAGCACGAGATCGACCGCGCGTTCGCGGCGCTGCGCGGCGCGTCGCCCGACACCCTGCCCAAGGGCCTCGACCAGGGAACTCTCGACCTCGTGCTGAGCGCGCTGCGGGCGGGCGGTGGCACGCCCGGGCTGTCGGCGGCCGAGGTCGCCGCGCGGATGGGGGCGTCCCGAGTCACCGCACGGCGTTACCTGGAGCATCTGGCCGGGACGGGGAAGGTCGCCCGCAGCCCCCGTTACGGCGGACCGGGGCGGCCCGAGGTCGAGTACCGCTACTTGCGCGGCTCCAGGCCGACGTAGGCGGCGGCGGTGGTCGTGCCGTAGACCAGGTGCGCGCTCAGGTCGGCGGCCAGGACCTTGGTGCTGTACTGGTTGATCGGCTTGTAGAGACCGGCGGCGGGAAGCACTGCGTAACCGGTCAGCCAGACCGCGGTGCCGAAGACCGGGCCGTACGCCGTGCGGGCCTTCGGGAGCGATCCGGCGACCAGGCCGTAGACGCCGCCGTTGAGAATCCCGTATCCCCAGTGGGTGATGTTGTTGACCAGTTTGGCCTGGCTGTCCGGAAGCTTGCGCTGGAACAGTCCCTCGAAGAGGCGGCGGCCGACCTGGGCCGGGGCGGGCGCCTGGTCCCACGTCGTGACGTCGGCCGAGAACTCCCAGGGCAGGAAGGCCTCCTTGCCGCCCCCGCGCCGGTAACGCCAGTAGAGCAGAACATCCATCGCCAGCGTGCCGATCGTGCCGGCGACGAGCCCCCGGGTCACGGCGCCCAGCGGAGTCGTACGGGTCATGACTCTTCCCCCTTGTCAGGTCCTGCTCTGCGGCAGCATCTCTTCGTCCTGCTGCTCTGCGGCAGCATCTCTTCGATCACGGAGACTCGCGCCCGCGGGCACACCCCGGCCATTACCCCCGGGCGGCCCCACCCCCGCACACTGGTGCGCCAGGTCTCAGTTTCTCCCTCCGCCGTCCTCGCCGCGCCCGGAAACGCGCTCAGATCAGTGTGGGGTCCGGATTTGACGCCGTAGTGATCAGAGTCCGGGGAGGTATGGGATTCTTCCGGCTATGACGACGCCGCAGCCACCTGAGCACGTCCCACCCGCGACCGAGAGCGCGCCACCGCCAGGAGCACCAGGGCCGACCGCGGCAGACGGTTGGCCCGCGACGACCGGGCCGGCCGGGAACGCTGCGGGGTCCGGCGCGGCCGAGCCGGCGGCGGGCCGAGGAGCCCGGCCGTTTCTGATCGGCGGGGTCGCCGGGGCGCTCGTGGGGGCGTTGGTGGTCGGGATCTGCTGGGCGGCCAGTTCGTTCGTCGCGGGCGGCGACGGTGCCGGGGCCAGTGCGGATGCCGCGGCCGCCTGTGGCGTGTTCCAGCGGGTGCCGGAGAACTGGAAGGCCGAGACCGTCACCGAGGCGAACACTTATCAGCTCGGTGGGGCGATCGCCCTCGCTCAGGCGGCCGGTCGGCAGGATCAGGAGTACGCGGCCCTCGCCGCCCAGGCACGGCAGGTGCAGCAGGCCGTCGTCACCCTCAACTTCGGGCAGGTCGCGCAGCTGGTCACCGACGTTCGCAACACGTGCGCGGAGCTCTGACGTCAGGCCGTCCGGGCGGCCCGGTTCATCATCGAGCCGATCAGCACCGTCGACTGCCGGCGGGTCAGCAGGATCCGGCCGACCGCGGCCGCGAGGCGGTTGGTGCGACCGGCGATGACGCTCGGCGGCGGGTTACGGCGGGCCAGCGCATGGAAGGTGGTGTCGGCCACCGCGGCGGCGGGCATGCGGCGGCTGCCGCCGTCGGCCCCGTTGCCGGCCACCGCGAAGAACTCCGTCTCGGTGGCGCCGGGTGACACGGCCAGCACGCGCAGGCCGGTGCCGCGCGACTCGTACCAGAGGGCCTCCGTGAAGCTGAGCACGAACGCCTTGGTGGCGCCGTAGACGGCCATCGTGGGGTTCGCCTGGTAGGCCGCCATGCTCGCGACGTTGACCAGGAAGCCGTCCAGGCGGCCGATGAACGTACGGCTGATGTCGACGACGCTGGCGACGTCGACCGCGATCTCGCGGCGCAGGGCCTCGGGGTCCTCGGCGTGGAACGGGCCGTGGGTGGCGAAGCCGGCGTTGTTGACGACGCTGGTGATCTCGATGCCGCGGGCGGCGAGCTCGCGGTCGAGCACCGAGCCGACCTGTGGGGTGCTGAGGTCGAGCGCGATGACGTGGGCCGCGACGCCGTACCGGTCGGCCAGCTCCTCGGCCAGGGCGTCGAGGCGCTCCTGACGACGAGCCACGAGAACCAGGGCGGCGCCGCGAGCAGCCAGGCCCCGGGCGAGCTCGGCGCCGATTCCTGAGCTCGCGCCGGTGACGAGAACGGTTTGCCGGGGGTATTCGATCGGCTTCATGGTGTCACGGTAGGCCACTCTGGCACTGAGTGTCAATGGCCCTATACTGGAGCACATGAGCAACGAGCGTCTGTTGTCCCGCACTCGCCAGGCGGCGATCCTCGAGGTCAGCGCGGTCGCAATGGACCTGTTCCTGGAGCGAGGCTTCGACGCGACGACGTTCGACGACATCGCGGCGGCGGCCGGCATCTCGCGGCGGTCCCTGTTCCGCTACTTCGGGACGAAGGAGGACATCGTCCTGTTCCACCTGGCCGATGAGGGCTCCCACGCCCGCGACGCCCTGGCCGCCCGCCCGGACGACGAGCCGGTGTGGACGGCCCTGCTCAACGTGCTGCTGCAGATCGACAACGGCGAGGAGAGCGGTGACCGCGACCGGCTGCTCAAGGTCTCCGAGATGATGTACGGGGTGCCGTCCCTGCGCGCCCGCAGCCTCGAGAAGCACCTCCAGTGGCAGACCGACCTGCTCCCCGAGGTGCGCCGCCGCCTCGGCACGTCCTCCGGCGATCTGCAGGCCGCCGCCGTGATCGCCAGCGCGATGGCCTGCCTCGACGCGGCCGGCGAGATCTGGACCAGGTCGAAGGGCGCGGTGCCCCTCGGTCACCTGCTGACGGACGCCTTCGACTCGGTGCGGCAGGCCGCCCGGTGATGCACGCCGACCAGCTCGACATCTCCGTCGACGTCGTCCGCGCCCTGGTCGACGACCAGTTCCCGGCCTGGCGCGACCTGCCGATCCGGCCGCTCGCCACCCACGGCACGGTCAACGCCATCTTCCGGCTCGGCGACGGGTTGACGGCCCGGTTCCCGCTCCAGCCGCGCCCCGACGCCCGGCTGTGGCTCGCCGCCGAGGCGGCCGCGGCCGAGCGCCTGCTGGGGCGCACGCGGTTCGCCACACCCGAACCGGTCGCGCTCGGTGAGCCCGGCGCCGGTTGCCCGATGCCGTGGGCGGTGCAGACGTGGTTACCGGGCGAGGTGGCGACCGACCGGACGCCAGGTGATGATTTCGCCCGCGATCTGGCCGAGTTCATTTCCGGGGTACGAGCGATCGACACCCACGGGCGCACGTTCACCGGCGACGGCCGCGGTGGCGACCTGACCGCACACGACGAGTGGATGCAGATCTGCTTCCGGAACAGTGCGGGCCTGCTCGACGTGCCGACGCTGCGCCGCATCTGGTCCCGGCTGCGCGAACTGCCCCGCGGCGACTCCCCGGACGTCACCAACCACGGCGACCTGATGCCCGGCAACGTGCTCGTGCGCGACGGCCGCCTCGCCGGCGTGCTCGACGTGGGCGGCCTGGGTCCCGCCGATCCCGCTCTCGACCTGCTCAGCGCCTGGGACCTGCTCGGCAGCGCCCCGCGCCGGGCGTTGCGGGCCGCGCTGGGCAGCGACGACCTGGAGTGGGAGCGCGGCAAGGCCTGGGCGTTCGCCCAGGCGATGGGGCTGGTCTGGTACTACGAGACGACCAACCCGCCGATGTGCCGCACGGGCCGGCGCACCCTGGCCAGGATCGTCGAGGCCACACCGCTTGCCTGACACCGAACACGTTGACACCGAACACTTTGACACCGATCACCGTGGATGGTGGGGTGGTGGCCGTGAAGGGTCAGATCGTGCATTCCCCCGCCGGTGAGCGGATCGTCCTCGACGACGTCGGGCAGACGGTGCTCCTCGAGAACGCGGCCGTGCGGGTGTGGGACGTGTCACTCCTCCCGGGCGAGACCCATCCCTGGCATCTGCACCACAACCCGTACGTCGTCCTGAGTCTTGCGGGTTCGAAGGGCCGGATGGACTGGCTGGACGGCAGCGAGCCGCGGTTCCTGAACGAGTATCGCGGCGGGTCGGTCTATCGGCCGCTCTCGCCCGTGCACCGGCTGACCAACATCGGGGACCGCTTCTACCGCAATCGGCTGGTCGAGCTGAAGGACCTGGGTGAGAACCTGCCGTCACCGGCCGACATCGGGCCGGGCGACCGCAGCATCGAGGGTGCGCGTCCTGGCCCGCCGGAGAGCGACGGCCGGCTTCCGGTCCTCCGCCACCGGGACGTCGGCGTGTGGACCGTCGCGGTCGGCGCCGACGAGAGCCGCAAGCTCGATCTGCCCGACGTTCCGCACGTCGTCGCCGCGCTGTCGCCGGGCTCGGCCGGCGGTGTCTCGTTCCACCCCGGCGGCCCGCTCACGCTGAGCGGCCCCGGCGAGTGGTTCGTCGTGGAGCTGACCTACCGGGCGGAGTGAGGCCGATCGGCCACGCCTCGCACTCTTTCGGAGATAGCGGACGAATTCTGTCCGCCTTCCGTGTCAGGGTGTGGAGAGGAGGTCCGCGTGCGGCGCGACCTCTGCCGGAGAGGAGCCGACCGATGAGCCGTCAGATCCAGGTCACCTTCGACGCCTTGGACCCCGCCGCGTTGTCGACGTTCTGGCGGGAGGTGCTCGGATATGTGCATCCCGCCCCGCCCGGGGTCACGGTGGCGCCGGGCGACGATCCGCTGGCCGCCTGGGACGATTTCCTGGAGCGCCAGGGCGTACCGAGGTCGGAGTGGAACCGGGCGTCGGCGATCGAGGACCCGGACGGCGACGGGCCGCGCGTCTTCTTCCAGCGGGTGCCCGAGGACAAGGTCGCCAAGAATCGAGTGCATCTCGACGTTCGGGCGGCGCCCGGCCTGCAGGGGGTCGACCGAATGGCGGCGCTCGAAGCCGAGTGCGACCGGCTGGTGGCGCTCGGCGCGAAGCGGGTGAGCCGCTCGGAGCCCGCTCCCCCGGTGAGTCAGGGCTTCATCGTGCTGACCGACCCCGAGGGCAACGAGTTCTGCCTGGACTGAACTGTGGCGGCACGCGGGTGAGCGCCGCCCGGCGGACGGCGCTCACTCGTGGACGTCAGGCGGCCGAGCAGTAGGTGGATTGCTTGCCGATCACCTTGTACGGGCAGTCGGCGACCTCGGCCAGCAGGAGGGCCGCCTCGCGGTTGCGGGCGGTCTCGCGGGTGATGACGCTGGCCGGTGGGTAGAAGCCGCCGCCCGAGGTGCCCTGCGGATACATCTCGAACGTGTACGCGAAGATCTTGTGGGTTCCCCACAGCCAGTCGAGCGAGTCCCCGTCGGTGATGTAGAGGTCCGACGACTGCTCCGGGGTGTAGCCGTTGGTCGCGGCCATCTGGCGGCCGAAGGTGGAGAACGTGTTGTAATCGTCGGCCGTCATGCCGGTGGTGGTGGTCGCGGTCGTGTGACCGAAGGGCCAGAGGACCAGTTCCGAGTACGTGTGGAAGTCCATCGCAGCGCGGATCTGCTGCGTGCCGCCGACGACGCGGCCGTTGACGAAGTCGCGGACGGCTCGCGTCTCGGGCGCCGAGAACGCGGACGGGCCACGGTAGGTGGCGCTCGACGTGCTGCCCGACGAGCCGCCGCAGCAGCCCCACCGGTAGCCGTAGTTGCGGTTCAGGTCGGTGCCCACGTTCGACGAACCGCTGTTGGGTTGCCGGTTCTTGCGCCACGAACGGTAGCTGCCGGTCGCCACGTCGTACTCGGAGCCGTCCGGGTTGACCGACGGGATGATCCAGATCTCGCGGCTGTCGACGACGTTCCGGACGCGGGTGTCGCTCGCGTAGTTGTCGGTGAACAGGTGCAGCAGGTAGACCGCCATCTCGACGGTGAGGTGCTCGCGCGCGTGGTGGTTCGCGTCGTACAGGACCTCCGGCTCGCTCTCGTCTGCGCCGACGTTGTCGCTGATCTTCACGGCGACGATGTCCCGGCCCTCGTACGTACGCCCGATCGTCCGCTTGCTCGCGATCGACGGGTTGGCCGCGACGACCTGGTTCACCTCGGTGATCAGCTCGCTGTAGTTGTGGTACGGCGCGTCCGAGGCCGGGAAGTCGAAGGTGGTGAGCAGGGGCTGCACGGTCAGTCCTTGCCGCTGCAGTGCCCGCACCTCGGTGGGTGTGGCAGTGACCGTGACGATGGAGTGCTCAACGCCGTCGATGGCCACGCCGACCCCGGCGATCGCGTTGCGTTGCACGGCGTTCCGTACGTCGAGGACCTCGTACTGGGCGGGCTCCTGCGACACGAAGGGCTTCGCACTCGCGGGCCCGGCCGCGGCGGCGGTCAGGCCTAGCAGCGATGCAGCGAGCACGGCCACGGTGGTACGTCGTCTCATGAACGACCTCCAGGAGGGGGATGGTGACCCTCACCCCACCACCGACCACGGATCGATGGCAATCTATTCGACCATGCCAATGACTACCTCTCGCCGGCATGATGGCTGCCCGCCCGTCAGAGCGGCACTTTATACCACTTCGCGGTCGGCAGGTTCATGATCGCCTCGCCGCGCCGCGCCATGCCGCGCCGTGCCATGCCGCGCCGTGCCGGGAGGTCAGGTGCCCACGCACCCTCTCCGACCCGCCCCGGCGGCGGTTCGACGCCGGGGCGGGGGCTGCTCTCGATCCGGTTCAATCTTGGGGTTCCGGCCGACGAGGCGGAATTGGCCGCCTTCTGCTCAGCGACGCCGGCCGGTCCAGGATCGGTCAGAAACCGCGGAACGCCGTGACGAAGGAATTGGTCGGGGTGCCGATGCCGGTCACGTCGTCGAAGCCGGCAGTCACGTTGAGGCCCAGGTCCAAGCCGAGCGTGGTCAGGCATCGTTCCGCATCGGCATCGCCGTGGCAGTGCTTGACGCCCGCCGTGACCGGTGGATCGTGCGGATTCACCGGGAGGACATCGTGCAGCGCGGCGGTACCAGCCAGCTTGTACAGGGCCGGGTTGACGAAACCGAGGGCGTGGCCGGTGGCCTGTTTGGCGTTCGCCTCGAGTGCCGCCAGCAACGGCGACGACCCGCTCGTGCCGCCACCCATGGGCCGCTCCGCGTAAACCGGCGGGCCCGAACCCGGGCCGGTATCGGCCGGGCCGGGATCGCCCGGCTCGACGGGCGCGGGCTCACCAGGCGCGGTGTAACCGACCAGCCAGAACGTCCCGGCATCGGCGGACACGTCCGGCACCACTCGG
>DASRYP010000235.1:0-10028 GCA_035687165.1 Actinoplanes sp.
GTACGCCGGGCGCAGGCCGGGGTCGACCACACGCTCCTCGACCTGCATCGGAGCCAGGAAGTGCGCCTCGGAGCTCTGCGTCATCAGCGACTTGAACTGCGTGCTGACGATGTGGAGCTCGTCGACGCCCTGGATGCCGTCGGGCCCGTAGGTCGCCTCGGTGTCGTCCGCACCGGCCACGAAAGCCTCCAGCAGGGCGTCACCGATCATCTTGGCGTCGGCGAACGTCGGCCGCTCGGAGAAGCCCGTCCAGCTTGCCTCGATCGGCCGGTTGCGGAACCGGTAGTAGGCGACGCCCTTGCGGCCGACGACGTAGAGCACCGGGTCCTTGCCGTCCGCCCGCAGCCGGGAGATCAGCTGCTCGGCGGTGCGGATCGCGTTGGCGTTGTAGGCGCCTGCCAGGCCGCGGTCGCTCGTGATGAGCAGGACACCCGCCCGCCGGACCCGCTCACGCGGGACCAGCAGGGGGTTGTCGATCGTCGCGTTGGACGCCAGGGCGGTCAGGACCTGGGTGATCGCCTCCGCGTAGGGCTTCGAGGCGGTGACTCGCTCCTGGGCCTTGGCGATGCGGCTGGTCGCGACCAGCTCCTGCGCCTTCGCGATCTTCTTGGTCGACCGGACGGTGCGGATGCGCCGCCGGAGGACCTGTACCTGACCGGCCATGACTACTTACCTTCGGCCGGACGGGGAACCTCGCGGGTCACCGTCTCATGCGTCTGGCGGCCCTCTTCGAGGGGCTGGGCCGGGTTCTCGCTGACCGAGGAGCCGGTCTCGCCGCGCTTGAAGAGCTCCTTGAACTCGTTCATGCCGCTCTTGAGGTTCTCGACGTCGTCGTCGGTCAGCAGACCGGTCGTGGCGATCGCCGTCACGGTGTCGCTGCGGTGCCGCTTGATCCACTGCAGGAAGTCCTGCTCGAAGCGGCGCACGTCGTTGACCGCGATGTCGTCGAGCTGGCCGGTGGTGCCGGCCCAGATCACGATGACTTCCTCAACCACCGAGTACGGGGAGTACTGCGGCTGCTTGAGCAGCTCGACCAGGCGTACGCCCTTCTCGAGCTGAGCCCGCGAGGCCCGGTCCAGGTCGGAGGCGAAGGCGGAGAACGCCTCCAGCTCACGGAACTGGGCCAGGTCGAGACGGAGCCGGCCGGAGACCGAGCGCATCGCCTTGACCTGCGCCGAGCCACCCACCCGGGACACCGAGGTACCGACGTTGATCGCCGGGCGGACACCCGAGGCGAACAGGTCGGTCTCCAGGAAGATCTGGCCGTCGGTAATCGAGATGACGTTGGTCGGGATGTAGGCCGAGATGTCGTTGGCCTTGGTCTCGATGATCGGCAGACCGGTCATCGAGCCGGCACCCAGCTCGTTGGAGAGCTTGGCGCAGCGCTCGAGCAGGCGGGAGTGCAGGTAGAAGACGTCACCCGGGTACGCCTCACGGCCCGGCGGACGGCGGAGCAGCAGGGACACGGCGCGGTAGGCCTCGGCCTGCTTGGTCAGGTCGTCGAAGACGATCAGGACGTGCTTGCCGGCATACATCCAGTGCTGGCCGATGGCCGAACCGGTGTACGGCGCGAGGTACTTGAAGCCGGCCGGGTCGGAAGCCGGAGCCGCGACGATCGTCGTGTACTCCAGCGCGCCGTACTCCTCTAGCGTGCCGCGGATCGAGGCGATGGTGGTCGCCTTCTGGCCGATCGCGACGTAGATGCAGCGAACCTGCTTCTCCGGGTCGCCGGTCTCCCAGTTCGCCCGCTGGTTGATGATCGTGTCGATCGCGACCGTGGTCTTACCGGTCTTGCGGTCGCCGATGATCAGCTGGCGCTGGCCGCGGCCGATCGGCGTCATGGCGTCGATCGCCTTGATGCCGGTCTGCAGCGGCTGCTTCACCGGCTGGCGGTTCATCACGTTCGGAGCCTGCAGCTCGAGCTCGCGGAAGCCCTCGCTGGCGATCTCGCCGCGGTCGTCGATCGGGTTGCCCAGCGGGTCGACCACGCGACCGAGGAAGGCGTCGCCGACCGGGACCGAGAGGACGCGGCCGGTGCGCTTGACCGGCTGGCCCTCCTCGATGCCGCTGAAGTCACCCAGGACCACGACGCCGATCTCACGGACATCGAGGTTCAGGGCCAGACCCAGCGTGCCGTCCTGGAATTCGAGCAGTTCGCTCGCCATCGCCGAGGGCAGGCCCTCGACGTGCGCGATACCGTCGCCCGCATCGGACACGACGCCGACCTCCTCGCGGGAGACCTCGGGCGTGTAGGACGAGACGTAGCGCTCTAGCGCCCCCCGGATCTCGTCCGAGGAGATGGTCAGCTCGGCCATCCTCTGCCTTCTCTGTCTAGCTCGGGACGTTCCCGCCACCGAGGGGGCTGCTCGATCGGCGCTGCCGCTGACCGAGGGAAGAATTGCTATTTGGCGAATGCCTGCCTGGCTGCGTTGAGCCGGCGCAGGACAGTTCCGTCGTAGAGGTCGGAGCCGACCTGGACGCTGACGCCGCCGATGATCGCGGGATCGACGTCGACCTTCAGCGAGACCGGCCGGCCGTAGATGTCGGACAACTTCTGACCCAGAGCCTGTTCCTCGGCGTCGGTCAGCGGCTTGGCCACCGTCACGTAGGCGACCTGACGGTCACGCTTCGCGGCGGTCAGCTCGACCAGCCGGGTCAGCGAGCTCTCGAAGCTGCGCCCCCCGAACCCCTCGAGCGCCACCTCGACGAGCCGAACCGTGGCCGGTTGGACCTTGCCTTTCAGCAAGCCCTCCACCAGCTTAGCCCGGCGCTCGATCGGCGCACCTGGATCGCTCAGCGTGACGGCGAGCTCGGGGTTGCCCGAGACGATCTGCCCGAAGCGGAACAGCTCGTCCTCGATCTCGGCCAGCTTGCCGTCCTTGTCGGCCGACGCCAGCAGCGCTTCCGTGCCCAGCTGCTCGACGACGTCGAGCACCTCGGCGGGCCGGGAGAACCGGCCGGAAACCAGGGTCGCCAGCGTATCGACGGTGACCTCGGAGACTTTGCCGCCGAGTATCGACCGGACCAGTCCGGCCCGGTCGGCGCCGGAGCGGCCCGGGTCGGTCAGTGCCCGGCGGAGCCGCGGCTGGGCCCGCAGCAGCCCGGCCACCGACAAAAGCTCGTCGGCGACCGCGGCGATCTGCCCGACCGTGGCCGTGGCAGTGGAGGCGGCGAACTTCTCGGTCGCCTCCGCGTGGGCCTGCTGGCTGGCGCTCGACGCCATCAGCGCCGCCCGCCCGCCGAGCCGGCCGCGCCGAGCTCGTCGATGAAGCGTGCGACGGTGCCCCGGCTGCGCGCCTCGTCGGCCAGAGCCTCGCCGACGATCTTGCTGGCCAGGTCGACCGCCAGCGTGCCGACCTCGGCCCGCAGGTCGCGCACGATGCTCTCGCGCTGCGCGGCGAGCTGCTCCCGGCCCGCGCCGATGATGCGGTCCGACTCCTCGCGAGCCTTGGCCAGGATGTCCTGGCGAATGCCCTCGGCGTCGGCCCGAGCCTCGTCACGGATGCGAGCTGCCTCGGTGCGAGCCTCGGCGAGCTGCGCCTTGTACTGCTCAAGGAGCTGGTTGGCCTCGGCCTGAGCGGCCTCGGCCCGCTTGATGCCGCCCTCGATCGCGTCCACCCGCGCCGCGAAGGTCTTCTCCATCATCGGGAAGACGAACTTCATCAGCACGAAGCAGAGGATGCTGAAAGCGATGACGCCGAGGACGATCTCCTGCCAGAGCGGGAGGATCGGGTTGTGCTCGGCCTCTGCCGCCAGCGTGGTGGCCTCAGCGGCTAGTTTGGTGATCATGAAGACCTCCGCTGCGCGGGTAGGGGCTTAGAACTCGCCGGCCCAGATGAAGCCGAACGCGATACCCAGCAGGGCCAGCGCCTCGATGACGGCGAAGCCGATCCAGACGTAGGGCAGGGTCAGACGCGACGACTCCGGCTGACGGGCGGTCGACTGGATGTACGCCGAGAAGACGAGACCGACACCGATGCCGGGGCCGATCGCCGCGAGGCCGTAGCCGATGGCGGCGGTGCTACCACCGACGGCGGCAAGAACGTCAACCATTGCAATTCCTCCTGGTATCTCGCATGACTGTCACGCGGGACGACAACGGGGTGTTACGGGATGGTGCTTGGCGAACTCAGTGTTCGTCGGCGAGCGCGCCCTGGACATAGCTCGCGGTGAGCACCGTGAAGACGTAGGCCTGGAGGCAGATGACCAGGAACTCCAGGAAGGTCAGCGCGATGGTCATCGTCCACGACACGATCGAGAACGGCACGAACCAGACGTTGGCGTTGATCAGCGCGAAGCCACCCAGCGTGAACACCAGCAGCAGCATGTGGCCGGCGAACATGTTCGCGAAGAGACGGACGGCGAGCGAGAACGGCCGCACGAGGAACGTCGAGAAGAACTCGATCGGGATCAGCAGCGGCAGGATGAACCACGGCGCCGGCGGGATCAGCGCGTGCTTGAAATACTTCAAGCCGCCGTGATGCTTCATGCCGATGTAGATGAACATCACGTAGCTGATGATCGCGAGGATCGCCGGGAACGCGATGTGCGAGTTGGGCGAGATCTGCGCGATCGGCACGATGGCCCAGAGATTCATCACGAAGATGAAGAGGAACAGAGTCGTGAGGTAGGGCGCGAAGTTGACGCCGCGCTTGCCGAGCATGTCGACCGCGATGTTGTTCCGCACGAAGCCGTAGATGCTCTCGGCGAGCCACTGCTTCTTGGTCGGCACAAGCTTCGGCTTCCGGTACGTGACCAGGAAGAAGATGATGATCGCGGCCACCGAGATCCACAGCAGCGCTGTGATCTTGGTGAACCAGTAGCTGTCGTGCGCGCCCCACGGCACGATGCTGGGCAGGTAGAAATCCTCGACACTCGGCGGGAACGGAACGTCCGCTGCGAGGACCAACGACTGACCGGTCACCGTAGCCCTTTCCTGTCAGGCGCCGAGACGGCGCACGATGAGGTAGACACCGCCGCCGATACCAACGACCGCACCGATACCGGCGAAGATGCCCTTGGTCCCGACCCAGTGGTCGACCAGCAAACCGATCCCTCCCCACACCAACATGCCCGTAAAGAGGTAAGCGACTGCCGTCATCCCCATACCGGTGTCGGGAGGGGGCGGATCGTCGTTACCGCTGGGGTTCTTGGGGGGTTCTTGACCGGTCATGACGGCCCGAACGATATCAGCAGGAAACACGAGGCTAAGCGGGACCCCCCGCACAACCGCAGTTGTCCAGGCGTCAGGGGTCTCGCAACTGGAAGGACACGGTACTCCCCCTTCGCCATAACCGGACAACAGTCGAACGTTCACGTCACCGTTTCGTGGTCAACAAACCACGAATAAGTCGCTGACGCGGCAAAACGACCACCGAACGATCACTTCGGGCGACTCACCTTATGGAACCACCAGGCCTGCACGGCGGTCCAGATCACCACTCCCGCGACGATTCCCCAGCCCAGCGCGTCTTTTCCCGTCCAGTCACTCGCCACACCATAGGCCAGCACGACGCCCAGCACGCTGTACTTCAGCACGTATGTCAATAGGGCCAGGGGCATCAGCAACGCGGGCCGCACCGTATCGGCCCAGGCAATGATGAGTGTCGACATCGTATAGCTGATGGTGACAATGAGAACGCCGAGCGCGGCGCCGAGGGCCGAGGTCGTTCCGCCCGCCAGGAACCCGGCCGACGCGGCACACAGGAGCAACGCGGCCGAGACCGCGCTGAGGAAGGGCAGATGGGCCACGCGCCATCGCGGATCGGCCGGGAGCGGGGGGAGGTCGGGCAGCGGCCCGTCGTCCTCGCGCTCGTCCTGCTCCGACATCTTCCGCTGGAACTCCAGCGCCCGCTGCCGGTCCAGCTCGAAATCGGTATCCGAACTCACGCCATCACCTCCTGCCGCCCGTACGCCGGGAATCGACGCACCAGAGCGGTCACCTGGTCCGCGGCGTCGGCGAGGCGGGAAGCCCCGGTCGCCGTCCCCGGATCGCTCCGCACGGCGACGCCGATGAGAGCGGCGATCTGTCGCATCTCCGGCTCGAGCATCCCCTGGGTGGTCACGCTCGGCGAGCCCACCCGAATGCCCGAGGCCACCGCGGGTCGCTCCGGATCGTACGGGATCGAGTTTTTGTTCAGCGTGACGCGGGCCAGGTCGCAGCGTGCCTCGGCGTCTTGGCCCGACACCCCGAGCCCACGCAGGTCGGCCAGCACGAGGTGGTTGTCGGTACCGCCGGTGACCGGTCGCAGGCCCTCGTCGGCCAGGCCGGCGGCGAGCGCCCGCGCGTTGCCGACGACCTGCCGGGCGTACGCCTGGAAGCTCGGCTGCGACGCCTCGCGCAGAGCCACCGCCTTGGCCGCGACGACGTGCATCATCGGGCCGCCCTGGCTGAACGGGAAGACGGCCTTGTCGATGCGCTGGGCCAGCTCGGCGCGGCAAAGGATCATGCCGCCGCGCGGGCCGCGCAGCGCCTTGTGAGTGGTGCAGGTGACGACATCGGCGTGGGGCACGGGCGACGGGATCGCCCGCCCGGCGACCAGACCGATGAAGTGCGCGGCGTCGACCACCAGGTAGGCGCCCACCTCGTCGGCGATCTCGCGGAACCGGGCGAAGTCGATCAACCGGGGGTACGCCGTCGCGCCACAGATGATCATCTTGGGGTGGTGGGCGAGCGCGAGGTCACGTACCTCGTCGTAGTCGATCTGCTCGGTGTCGCGGCCGACCCGGTAGCCGATGTGGTGGAACCACTTGCCGCTGAAATTGACGCGGCTCCCGTGGGTCAGGTGGCCGCCGTGCGACAGCTCCATCGCCAGCACCGGGTCGCCGGGCTCGGCCAGCGCGGCGTACGCCGCGAGGTTGGCCGCCGTCCCCGAGTGCGGCTGCACGTTGGCGTGCTCAGCGCCGAACAGTTCCTTGGCCCGGTCGACGGCGAGCCGCTCGGCGCAGTCGACCTCGAGGCAGCCGCCGTAGTAGCGCTCGCCCGGATAACCCTCCGCATATTTGTTGGCCAGGGTCGATCCGAGCGCGGCCAGCACCGCGGAGGAGGTGAAGTTCTCGCTCGCGATGAGCTGGAGCCCGGTACGCTGGCGCTCCACCTCGGCGACCAGGACGCGGGCGATCTCCGGATCGGCGCGCTCGAGCGCGGTGAAATCCGGCCCCCAGAAGGTGTCCACGTGCCCTCCCCCGGGCAATTGGCGACGTCGCCGCTTTCGAGCATATGGCTTATCCGGGGGTCGAGGCGGGCACAGTCTGTAGTTATGCGGTGCTTGGTGACCGGCGCGACCGGATACATCGGCGGACGGCTCACGCCCCGGCTGCTTGCGGAGGGCTACGAGGTGCGCTGCCTGACCCGCAGCGCGGGTCGCCTGCGGGACGTGCCCTGGGCCGGCCGGGCCGAGGTGGTCGTGGCCGATCTCCACCAGGCCGAGACCCTGCCGGCCGCGATGGCGGGCGTGGACGTGGCGTACTTCCTGGTCCATTCGCTGGGCCGGCACAACTTCGAGGAGCTGGACCGGGCGGCGGCGGAGAACTTCGCGGCGGCGGCCAAGGCGGCGGGCGTCTCCCGGATCGTCTACCTCGGCGGACCGGAGCCGTGCCCACCCGCGGCGGAGAACCCCAGCAGAAGACCGAGGAAGGCCGGCGAACGCCCCTCGCCACACCTGCGTTCGCGGGCCGAGGTGGCCCGGATCCTGCTGGCCAGTGGGGTACCGACCGCGGTGCTGCGTGCACCGGTGATCATCGGCTCCGGCTCGGCCTCCTTCGAGATGCTGCGCTACCTGACCGAGCGCCTGCCGATCATGGTCACCCCGCGCTGGGTGCGCAACCGGATCCAGCCCATCGCCGTACGCGACGTGCTGCGCTACCTGATCGCCGCGGCGAACCTGCCCCCGGACGTCAACCGCGGCTTCGACGTGGGCGGCCGGGACGTGCTCACCTACCGCGAGATGATGCAGGGCTACGCCCGCGTCGCCGGGCTGCGCCGGCGCGTGGTCATCCCGCTGCGCCCGCTCAGTCCCTGGTTGTCGGCGCACTGGGTCGGCCTGGTCACGCCGGTTCCCAACGCCATCGCCCGGCCCTTGGTGGCGAGCCTGGTGCACGAGGCGGTGGCCCACGAGAACGACATCCGCGAGTTCGCGCCGGGTGAGCCGCTCGGCTTCGCGGAGGCCGTCCGGGTAGCGCTCGGCAAGATCCGCGATGCGAACGTGGAGACCCGCTGGTCGAACGCGGCCGGCCGGGACGCCGAGGCCGAGCCGCTGCCCACCGACCCGGACTGGTCCGGTGGCACCATCTATGTCGACGAGCGCAGCCGCGGCGTGAAGGCGCCGGTCGAGTCGCTGTGGCGGGTCATCGAGGGCGTCGGCGGCGAGAACGGCTGGTACTCGTTCCCGCTGGCCTGGTCGGTGCGCGGCTGGCTGGACCGGCTGGCCGGCGGGGTCGGGCTGCGCCGGGGCCGGCGTGACCGGCAGCATCTGCGAGTCGGCGAGGCGCTGGACTGGTGGCGGGTCGAGGAGATCGATCCCGGGTCCCTGCTGCGGCTGCGGGCCGAGATGCGGGTGCCGGGGCGGGCCTGGCTCGAGATGTCAGCCGTGCCGGACGGCAACGGCGGCAGCGTCTACCGCCAGCGGGCCGTCTTCCTGCCCCGGGGGCTGGCCGGGCACGCCTACTGGGCCGCCGTCCTGCCCTTCCACGGCTTCATCTTCAGCGGCATGGCCCGCAACATCGCGCGCGGCGCGGAGACGCCTGATTAGCGCTGTTGTTGGGTCGCGGCTAGCGCTGTTGTTGGGTCGCGGCCCGTCCGAGCCGGTCGCGGACGGCAAGCCAGTCCTCGGTCGGCGGCGGCTCCTGCACCAGGATCGTCGCCACGCCGGCGTCGTCCAGCCGGTGCAGGGCGGCGTAGAGGTCGGCCGCATATTCGCGCGGGTCGGCCGAGAGCGTCTCGGCGCCCTCGATGTCAACGGTCTCGTAGGTCAGCACGCCCACCGGCCCGCCCAGCCCGGCCAGGTCGACGTCACGCACGTCCTTCGCCAGCAGCACGGTGGCGCGCGGCGCGTAGTGGCGACGGCTCATCCCCGGCGAGCGCCGCGGGTCGCCGTCTACCGGCCCCTCGGCGGGCAGCGCGATCGAACCGGCCACGTCGCGCAGCGTGCGCAGCGACAGGGCGCCCGGCCGCAGCAACCGCGGCTCCTCGCCGGTCAGGTCCAGCACTGTCGACTCGATCCCCCAGGACGCCGGTCCGCCGTCGAGCACCAGCGGCACGTCGGGCAGGCTGCGCAACACGTGGTCGGCGGTGGTCGGCGAGATGTGCTCGGAACGGTTGGCACTCGGCGCGGCGAGCGCCAGGCCGGACGCTTCGAGCAGCTTGAGCGCGGTCTCGTGACTCGGGATCCGGACGGCGATGGTGTCGTTGTCCGCCCCGACGCCAGTGCGGTGGCGGGCCCGGCGCAGCACCAGCGTCAGCGGCCCGGGCCAGAACCGCGCGGCCAGCTCGTTGGCGAGGTCCGGCCACGTCTCGACCAGCTCCCGGGCGGCCGCGACGTTCGCCACGTGCACGATCAGCGGGTTCCAGGACGGCCGTTTCTTGAGGCGGTAGATCTCTCCGACGGCTTTCGCGGAGAAGGCGTTCGCCCCCAGCCCGTAGACGGTCTCGGTGGGGAACGCGACGACCGAGTCGGCTCGCAGCACCTCCACCGCCCGGCGCAGGCCGTCCGCGTCGGGGAGAACGATCTTGCTCACGGCAGGAGGAGCTTGGCGAACGGGACCATCGTGTCCTCGATCTCGTCGCCGATGCGCTGGAACGTCTGGTCGCCGCGGCCCCACGGGTCGTCCAGGTCGTCGCCGGGCAGCGGCTCGTCCGCGCCGCGCAGCAGATGCACGGCCGCGACGATCGCGACGCCCCGCAGATAGACGAGGTCGGGCTTGGGCTCGGCGGCGGGCAACGCGGAGGCGTCGACGGCGCCCAGCAGCCGGCCGAACTCGCCGGTGACGAAGGTGCGCGCGGCCGAGTCGGAGCGCAGCGCGACCACGTA
>DASRYP010000236.1:0-10994 GCA_035687165.1 Actinoplanes sp.
TGCCCGTGACCGAGCTTGCAGACCCGGGTCACGATCCGCGGCCACCGGAACGTGGCTACTCCGTGCACGTGACCGTGCCGGCTGGGTAGTTGTTGCTGGGGGTATGTCAGCGCTACGCCTCGTACGCCGCCCGTCCGCGGCCGCCCCTTCCGGGAGAGGGCGTCACTTCGCACTTCACCTGCCTTGGGGTCTAGACTGATATCCGTGTGCTGAGCTGTATATCAGGGGTGCATGTCGAGATGGAGGCGCTCATGAGTCGGACCGTGGTTGACCTTGATGAAGCGAGCCTTGCGTTGGCCCAGCGGCAGCTGGGCACGAAGACCAAGCGGGACACGATCAATCAGGCGTTGGTCATCGCGGCCGGCACCAACGGCGAGGACCGGGCGCGCGGGCTCGCCTGGTTGCAGGAGAACGCCGCTGATTACCTCGATTTCGAGGCCCTGGACGAGTACGAGCGCTCGGGTCGGTGACCGACTACCTAGCCGACACCTCGGCAGTGTGGCGGCTCCTGCGTGGGCAGATCGGCGGGCCGTGGCCCCGGTTGGTCGCGCAAGGGGTTGTCGCGATCTGCCCGCCGGTCGAGTCCGAACTCATGGTCGGTGTTCGGGCAGGCCGCGACTTCGAACCGTTCACTGCGGTGCTGCGGCGCACGTTCGCCTGGGTCCCGGCGCTTGACGATCCTTGGCGGCAAGTGCTTGCGGTTCAGCGGGATCTGATCAAGATCGGCCATCACCGCGGGCCGTCGCCGATGGACCTCATCATCGCGCTGACCGCGGAGGCGCACGGCCTGACCCTCGCGCACGTAGACGCCGACTTCGACGCCATCGCCAAGGTGCGCCCCGGCATCGCGATGGTCCGGATCGACCAGCCGAATGCCCCCTTGAGCGGCACGGACGACGACCGGCCATGAATCGATCAGGGCCTGCGACGACGTACGGCCGGTAGTGTCACGATTGGCCCTTGAGCTGCTGGTATGCGGTTCTTATTCGGCCAACTATGGTCCACCAGAGTTGGCAGTGCGCGAACCATCTGGTTGGCGTCACGGTCGGTAAGGGTCAGCCCATCAGGGTCTGGCCCTTCGTTGTTTCCGGTGAGCGGGAGCCTGAAGACCGGTCGGGACGGTGTCGTCGGTGATGATCGTGACGCGCTCCAAGTCGCGTTCCGGCGACGGTGCGGGCGCTGGACTGAACATGGTGGGGGCATCGTGCGCCCGGATCGTGTAGTAACATTGCTACACGGGTTCGGAGGTGGGAACAGTGACGGTCACCAGAATGTCAAGCCGGGACTTCAACCAGGACACGGGGCGGGCCAAGAACGCGGCTCGCAGCGGTCCGGTGTTCATCACTGACCGGGGGAGGCCGGCGCACGTGCTGCTGACGTTCGAGGACTACGAGCGGCTGACCGGTGGCCAGGAGAGCATTGTTGACCTGCTCGGCTTGTCCCTGGATGAGGCTGGCGTGGAGTTCGAGACCACCGCGCCGGGTGATCTGGCCCGGCCTGCGGACCTGACCTGATGTTTCTGCTGGATACGAACGTTGTCTTCGAGTTGCGGAAGGCCAAGGCAGGCCGAGCCGACAAGAACGTCGTCGCGTGGGCGGCCGGTGCCGCAGCTAGCAGCATGTTCGTCTCAGCGATCACCGTTCAGGAGCTGGAGATCGGGGTTCTCCTGACCGAACGGCGCGATCCGGCGCAGGGTGCGATCCTGCGTCGGTGGCTGGAAGTGCAGGTGCTGCCCGCGTTCACCGAGCGGATCCTCCCGGTCGACACCGCGGTCGCCCGGCGCAGCGCCACTTTGCACGTTCCTGATCCGCGGCCCGTTCGTGACTCGCTGATCGCCGCGACCGCACTTGTGCACGGCATGCCGGTCGTCACTCGTAACGTGGCCGACTTCGCGCCTACGGGCGTGGGAATCATCGATCCCTGGCGGCCTCTCGCCGAGGATGCCTGAGCCTTCGCCGGTAGCGGTCGAGGAGCCGACAGGGCTCGTGCCGCCTTGACGGTCATGTGACGTGCCGAGAGTGATGCTCGGACAGCTGATCGCGGCTCAGCCGTCCAGGGTGTGGACCGGCTGACCGGTGATCGTGGCGATGCGGTCGAAGTCCTTGTCGACGGCGAGGACGGTCAGCGCCGCCTTCTCGGCCGTCGCCGCGATCAGCAGGTCGGGAATTGACGGGGCACGGTGTCGACCTCGGTCGGCGAGGAGCATCTGTACCTGGAATGCCCGGTCTTCGATGGCCGGCGTCAGGTACTCGATCGGCATCAACGACAGCGGTGGGAGTGCGAACTGCTTGCGCCCGGTGTCTCCGGAACGCGCGGAGTAGCCGAGTTCGAGTCGGGTGATCGCGGAGAGCCGGACCAGTCCGCGGCTGATGCGTGTGCTCCATGCGTCGCGGTTTGCCGCTTGGCCGAGTTGCAGGCGCGCGTACGCGGACTTGTCGATCAGCCAGGTGGTCACCGCCATGCGGCGTCCATCACCGTAGGGTCGGTCAGGTCGGCGAAGACTTCCGCGGATCGTTGCCAATCCTCGGCGCTGACCGCCCGCTCGGTGGTGGGGGTGGTGGTGCCTTCCTCGAACTTGCGGCGCAGGTACTCGTTGCGTGACAGGCCGAGGTTGGCGGCCGCGGCATCGATGCGGTCGACGGCTTCCTGGCTGAGATCGCGAATGAGGATGTTGGCCATGAGAACACCTCCTAGGCATGTGTGATATCACGATATCACTCCTGCCCTGCGGCAGGCCCCCCACAGGTCGGTGCCGCCCGGCTGCTCGCTATCGTCGTGCGGGTCTCGTGGTCGTGGCAAGAAGAACCGTTCGTCCAAGGGTCCCCGGGGCGGGCGAGCGCCGTCCCGGGTCTCGCCGTCCGCGGGCCACGAGCAGGGGTTGTGGTCGCTGCCGGGGGGCGGCTTCGACGAGGACAGCAACTCGGCGCGATCGCATCCGCTGCGGAGCGCTCGGGATGCGCTCGCGGATCTCGCGGCGATGCTGCCGGGTTCTGGGCAGATGACGGCCGCGAGCAGGGCGTGGTGGCCGCGAAGCCATGCTGAGGTCCTTGACGCCGCCGCCGCTCTACTAACCTGTACCAGCCCCGTCGCGCTGGAAGACGCGGTGTGCGACCTGCTGGGCCGGCACTGGCAGCACCTGTACCAGGCGCACGACACCGGGTTGGTGACCGACGAGTGGTTGGTGGGCCTGCTTGACGTTGCGGGTCCTCGCACCGGCGAGCCCGCGGTCCGCCGGCTGCTCTTCGGCATCGCTGTGATCGCCACCCCCGGTCTGGCCGGCCTCGCCGTGGATCTTCTGCGCGACGCCTCGGCTGGCTCCGGTGCGGGAGAGCCGGCGTGGCTGGCCGTCGCGCCGGTCGTCAGCGCCTCGCCCGAGGTGCTGCTGTTGCGCGATGTCTACGGTTTGCGGTTCGGCGTCTTGGCGCAGGTGACCGGGCCCGGCGGGCAACCGCGTCCCTACCTGTACGACATTGATCTGTGCCACGGCTCCTACCAGGTCCTGGACAGCGGCTACCACCCTGACGCCGCGACGGCAGTCGCCGCCTGGCGTGACCTCGTCGGCGCAAGCGGCGCGCGAGCGGAACTCCACCCTGCCCCCGACGAGCTGCTTGCCCACGTCCTGCCTGGGGGCGGCGTTATCGACGGTCTGTTCGGCAAGCCCCTTACCGCCCGTCAGTTCACTGAGGTGTACCGCGGCGACCGGGTCGTATCCGCCGTAGCCGATGCGCTTGAGGCTGCCGGCCGACCCATCGCCTGGCCGGCCGCGGACCCGCGGCAGGCCGCCGACCTTGCCTCGGCCCTGACCGAACGCTTCAGGGCGTGGGCCGCCGACCATGATGTGGTCCTGCCGCCATCGGAGGAGCCGGACGGCGACGTCGTCAGTTGGCTCCTGGACGACTGGGTCAGTCCGGGCATGACCGAGGAACTGGCCCTGGCCTGTTCCCCGCATCGGATCGCCGCATTCACCGCCTACCTCAACGACGACTGGCAACCCGAGCCGCGGGCCCGGGCGCTGCAGGTGCTGCACGCATGGGCCCGGTTCTGCCTGCAGCACCGGCCGATCGATCGGCAGGCCGCCGAGGAGGTTCTCACCTGGGCCGAGCGTGCCGCCCGGGAGCCGGACGCCGTCGGTGCCGACCTCGGCAACTTCCTCAACCGCCCCATCGACGAGACCACCGTCACCGGGCCACCCCCGGTCGTCCATCTCCACTGACCTGGCTCTTTCGTATTCTGGCTCTTCCGCCCACGGCCGCGACCTCGCCGTTGCCCGAGGCGGCAACGTGGCGCCCGAGTGATGGTCAACGGCACGGTCGGGTGGCGTGGGCCTTTTGTCATGAGGAGAGCGCCTCCAGCGCCAAGTCGACGTCGGCTTCGGTGGTGTAGACGTGGAACGCGACCCGGACGCTTCCGCTGCGCACGGAGGCTCGCACCCCGGCCTGGTCCAGCTTCTCTTTCGCGCCGGGCGTGTCGACGGTGACGATCGCGCTGTTCGACGGCGTCCGGCCGAGCCCGGCCAGGAACCGGTTGGCGAGGGCGATATCGTGTTCGTGAATCGCGTCGAGCCCGATCTGCCCGATGACCTCCAGGGCCGGAGCGGCGCCCACCCAGGAGAACCAGGCGTCGGAGATGTCGAATCGGCGCGCGTTGTCCGCGAGGCGCAGCGGCGGGCCGTAGTACGACTCGTCGACGACCTTGCCGGCCGCCCAGCCCGCCATCGTGGGGCGCATCGTCTCGCGCAGGCCGGGTGATAGATACCCGAACGCCGAGCCGCGAGGCGCCATCAACCACTTATACCCGCCGACCACGACCACGTCGGCGAGGCTCGCGTCGAACGGCAGCCAGCCGCAGGCCTGGGTCGCGTCGACCACCACCAGTGCGCCGACGGCGCGGGCTGCGGCAACCAGCCGCTCGTACTCGGCCACCTCGCCGGTCGCCGACTGCACGAGGGAGAACGCAACGAGATCACACCCGGCCGAGACGCGGTCCACCAGCCGGTCGGTCGGGACCGTGGCGACGCGGAGCCGATCCTCGTGGACGAGCCAGGGGAACAGGTTTGACGTGAACTCGATGTCCGGCGCGACGACGAGCGCGTTGTCCGGCACCGCGGCCGCGACCGGGCCGAGGATCTGCGACACGGCGGCTCCGGTTGCCACGTCGTCCACGGGCACGTTCACCAGGCGCGCGAACATCTCCCGCGCATCGGTCTTGCGTGCCTCCCACGCCTCCCGGTGCGAGGTGCCGGCCCGCCAGCCGGCGAGCGCCTCCTGAAGTTGGTCCCACGCCGGGCGCGGGGGTAGCCCGTAGGTTGCGGTGTTCAGCCAGCCGGGCTCGGGGCTCCACAGGTCCTGTGCATTGGCGATGTCCACAACTCGACTGTGCCGCAAGTTCGATTCCCGCGAAGCGGCCAATCCGAGTGGAGTGGTCGTCGGGCATCGAGCGAGGCTGGTGCCACCCACCCGCTCCCGCGCGATCAATTGCGAGAGCACCGGCAATCGCCGGCAACCCTGCGCCAGGCAGCGCAGGTCGTACGGCACGACGGGGGCGAGGCAGCGTTTGGCTGGTTGAAGCGAAACAGGTTGCACCAGCTCGGGGTCGCCAGGCAACAGTCCCTGGGCGGCTCAGCCGGTAGCGTCCCTGCGGCCCGGCCACGACCTGCCGGACGCCTAGCATGGACACGATGACAACTCTCGGAACACGACCCGACGGCTTCCCCACCGACCAGGCCAGGACGGAGGAGGCACTGCGGCTGCTGTCCGGCGTGCCGGTAGCACTCGACGTCGCCGCCGAACGGCTCAGCCGTGGCAGCGGTGTCTACGCCTGGTGGGCTGCCCCTTCGGTCTTTCCCGCCCTGCCCGGGCCGCCCAACAGCAACGTCCCGTCGTTACGGCTGCTGTATCTCGGCCGGGCCACCAGCCTGCGGGGTCGGATCCTGCGCAACCATCTGAAGCGTTCGGGCAGCTCGACTCTTCGCCGCACCCTGGCGGGGCTGCTCGTGGCCGAGGGCTACCGGACGGCGTGGACCGATCGTGTCGTCCTGGTCTCCGCGGACGAGAAGCGGCTGACCGCGTGGATGCACGCGCACCTGCGTTTGACCTGGGCCGAGGACCCGGAGCCGGCAACCGTCGAGGCCGAACTTGTCCGGCGCCTGCATCCGCCGCTCAACGTGCACGGCATCGACCCCGAGCACCTGCAGCCGGCCGTGGTCGCGGCCAAGAACGCGTACAACACCTCAAGCGGCCCGGTCCAGCCTTCACCGCAGCCGTAAACGAAGAAGTCCACTGCGAACAGTGACACGCGGGCGGCACCTCGTGGGGCGTACCCGCTCGGTTGGGGCTGTTGATGTTCGATGCCTGCGCGGAACGGCCGGTTTACCGGGGGCTTGCCCTGCTCACGGGCTAATCTTTGCAGAACCTCGCGCGGAACGCCGAGACTGGCGCAGCGTCAGGGCCGCGATTATCTCGCTCCTGGATCCTGATCACGGCCCGCGCCTCAGGGGTTCACACGATCGGGGCAACTCTGGGCTACGGCCCTCTGGTGACGGTCGCGGACAGCAGGTACGGCATATCGTCGTCCTGCGCGACCAACGGCTTGAATCCTCGCCACCTATGGGGATCAACGGAGACGATCGACGGCGTAGCCGAGAGGTGGATCATCTTGTTGCGACGGCTGCTGGGACATACCGGGACCGCGCTGGCCCTCGTCGGCGCGCTGACCCCCTCAAGCGTGTCCGAGAATCTGCGGTTCCCCGAGTTCGGCGAACGGGCGGCCAGCGACTCGCCGGCCGATCCGTTGCCGTGGCAGGGCGCGGAGATCGTGGCCAACCCGGACGCGAAAGCGGACACCAGCGGATGGCACGCGGCCTCCGCCGCCGGCCGCATCACGCTGGGCCGAGCCGCCGGTGTGCCCGGTCCGACCGCTGCGCCGGCGACGACGGTGACGCTCGTGCGGGCCGGCGGGGAGGGGAAGTGGGCCTTCGCCACTGCGGCACTGCGGTCACCGGAGCAGGCTTTCCGCGTCGGAGGCGTCTACCGGATGCAGGCCTGGGTTCGTGACCTCGGTGCGACCGGCCGGTCGGTCGGGCTGCTGCTCGCGGACGCGAACTTCCAGCACCGGCCGACCATGACGGCCACGTACGCGGCGCTGACGGATTCTCGCTGGCGGCTTCTCTCCCAGACGTTCCTGGCCACCGGCTCCGGCGCCGCCGGCACCCGGCTCTACTTCGGGTTGCCGGCCACCGGGGCACTCTCCGTGCAGATCACCGGGGCCAGCGTGCGCGAGTTGGGTGCACCCGCACCGGCCCGCGGCCCCTCGGTACCGACCAGGGTGGTCGGCTTCGACGGGCCGGTCGGCACGCCGCCGAACCCGGCCGAGTGGGGCCACGAGACCGGCGGGCACGGCTGGGGCAACGAGGAGGTGCAGACCTACACCGCCGCCCCGGGCAACGCCCAGCTGGACGGGCAGGGGCGGCTCAATATCACGGCACGGCGGGAGACCGCGACCGGCACGGACCGGATCAAGCGCGATTTCACGAGTGCGCGGATCAGCACCCGTGGCAAGGTGGCGGTCCCGGCCGGCTCGTACGTCGAGGCTTCCATCGTCGCGCCGACCGGAAAGGGGCTGTGGCCGGCGTTCTGGCTGATGGGCACCAGCTTCGACAAGGTCGGCTGGCCTGCCTGCGGCGAGTTGGACGTCCTTGAGGGCTGGGGCGCCGAGCCCACCGTGGCGCGTACGGCCATCCACCTGCCCAGCCTGGTGAACGCCGCCATCGACAAGCCGTACGGCTGGGGCGACGCGGGCGGCAGCACCGACATCGGACAGCGTCTGGACGCTGCCGCGCACCGTTACGGGGTCTACTTCGACGGCAAGCTCGTCCGGTTCTACATCGACCGGAAACCGACCATGACGGTGTGGTCCTCCGACGCGCTCCTCTCCGGGCGGGCGTGGCCGTTCGCCGGGCCTCAGTATCTGATTCTCAACGTCGCCGTGGCGAGCTCGGTCGCCCCCGACCAGGTGCAGTTCCCCAAGACCATGAGCGTCGGGCCGATCTCGATCTGGTCCGGCGGGGTGCCGTTCTGAGCCTCATCCGCCCGGTGTGACCGGTGGCGCGTGATCGACGCGCAGGCGCGCGTCGATCAGGTCGACGACGGCGCTGTCGGCCGATCGGAACTTTCGGGCGAACAGCTTGCGGTCCGGCCCGGCGGGGGCGGACCGCAAAGCCTCGAGACGGTCGTAGTAGGACTCGTCGAGCCACCGCGGGTGCCCGGTGTCGTTGTCTTCCCAATCGATGTACCAGGCGCTCGTCCGGCAGGGCGTCAGCGCGTCGGAGCCGAACAGCGCCGGGGTGGCCAGCATGGACGCCGCGAACGTCTCGTCCGGCACCAGCGTGGAGCGCCAGAAGCCCATCAGGTCGGGCCGGGAGTCCGCGGCGGCGAGCAACCCGCGCGCGTGCTCCCGCGAGTAGATCTTCCACTGCGACGCTCCGCGCAGGGCCAGCCCGCCGGGCAGTTGTCTCGGGATCGGCCAGCGCAGCGGGTGGCCGCGCCAGAAGACGATCTGGCCGCCGCGCACGAGGTACCGGTACCGCAGCCGCCACAGACCGCCGTCGCGGTGCCGGGGCGTGTTCCACTCCGGGGTGGGCAGCGGCTGGTTCTGAATCCACGATCGGCCGACCCGGTCGCGCAGCGCGGTCAGCAGGTTTTGGGTGTTCGTCAGCGGATAATCCGCGCCGGACAGTACCGCGATGTGCTCCGCGTTCGTCCACGTCAGTGCGGCCCGCAGCGCGTCAAGCTCGGCCTGCACCAGCGACCAACTGGCCAGCGAAGTACGCCGCCGCTCGATGAACCGCACCTGCCCGGTCGCCGCGGCCCGCAGTTGCCGGTAGACCGGCGCCGCGGTCCGGGCATCGCAGTGCACCACCAGCGGGATACCCGCGAGCGCGCGGGTGAGCCGGCCGAAGTGGGCCGGGTCGGCGTGTACCAGCACGACAGCGGCCAGCGCGGTCAACGCGACCCCCGATCGTCGGCGCCGGTGAGTCGTGCGAGCAGGCGCCCGGAGCGGCCCGGGTTGCTGATCTCCGTCAGTTGGTGCAGGAACCACCCGATCGCCGCCAAGGTCAGCACACCGCGAGCGGCCAACACGAGTCCGGTCTGCGGCACGACCGCGAACAGCACCGTGACCGCCGTGGCGGCGGCCAGCCCGGCCCGCAGGCCTGGCAGCGGGCCGGCGACCTGGGAGCTCCGGGCGGCCGTGGCCAGTACCGCGTGCAGCAGCAGGTAGGCGCCCAGGGTGGCCAAGGCGGAGCCGGCCAGCCCCCACACGGGCACCAGCAGGAGGTTGCCGGCGATGTTGGCGGCCGCGGCGGCGATGTTGGCGGCGGCGATGGCGCGGGTGTGCCCGGCGGCCATCAGCGCCCGGGTGACGGCGAGCTGCGCGGCGAACGGCACGGTCGTGGCCAGCACCAGGCAGGCGACCAGCTGCAACGTTTCCGGCCGGTAGGAGGGCGGAGCCCAGAGCCGGAGCACCAGCGGTGTCGCGGCGGCGAAACCGACCATGACCGGGATCAGCAGCCGGTACAGCGCATCGCGGCTGGCGGCCAGCACGACTCGGCGTTCGCCCACGTCCGAGAGCCGGAAGAACCGGGGCATCCAGGCGGCGCTGAGCACCGACAGCAGCAGCATCGGCATCGCGGCGACGTTGTAGGCCACCTGGTAGCGGGCCACGGCGTCGCTGCCGAGCGACGCCTCGACGATGAACCGGTCGGAGGTCGACAGCACGAACGTGCTCAGGATCGAGGGGACCAGCGGCAACGCGAACCGCAACGCGTCGGCCACCAGCGGCCGGTCCCGGCCCCCGATGGGCAGTGGCCGCACCAGGAACAGCCCGAGCAGCAACGCCACCGTCTGCGCGGCGACCTGTCCGGCGAGGAAGTCCGCGGCACCGCCGTTTCGGAGCTGGACCAGGCCGAGACTGACCACCTCCGCGACGATCGACTGCAGCAGACTGACCACGGCGAACGCGGCCAGCCGGTCCTGACTGCGCAGCAACGCCAGGGTGGCCGCCGTCGCCGCGGACAGGCCGGCCCAGACGACGGCCAGCCGCAGGACATCGCGTTGCCCGGCCATCGTCAGCGGGCCGCTCCACCAGGACAGACTGATCCAGGCCAGAGCGGAGACGCCGGCTGCGGCGGCCAACACCACGGTAACCAGCCGGCGTGCCGCGGCCGGGCCACCCATCCCGGCGTACGCGCGTTGCACTGCCGGTTGCAGACCGAGCCCCGCGACGATGAACAGCACCTGCATGACGGCGTTGGCGGTGGTCACCGCACCGAACTCGGCCAGGCCGAGCGCGCGGGTGATCAGCGGGGTGCACAGGGCCGCGCCGAGCAATTGCACGGCCCAGAGCATCATGTACGCCGCGTCACGGCCGAACATCTGCGCCACCGTGGTGCTCGAGGTCGTTTGCGACGCGCTCACCGGCGGCCCACCTTCCTGGCCGGTGCGGTCTTGCGGGCGGGTGGCACGTATTGGAACAGAACCGTGCCACGCGATGTGTAGATCGACTTCCACGACGGGGACCGCAGGAACGCGTCACGCAGCCCGGTGAACTGCTGCGGAGTGTGGATGCCGTACTGCCAGCCGTAGTAGCGCGAGACCGGCGACCACATCGCGTACAGGTGCCGCTTGTCGGTCCGGGCGCCATAGAGGTAGACGTAGCGGCGAGTGAGCTGGTCCGCGATCACCGCCGGGGGGCGGCCGACGAGCATGAACCCGGTCGCGTCGATGCGGTCGCGTTTGACCGACTCGTGCAACCGCGCCTGAGTGGGCGGCGAACTCGGCAAGTCACCCGGGCCGAGAACCAGCAGGTAGCTGGGTCTTGGGGATTCGGGGTTAGCCGCCTGGAACAGCCGAAAAGCCTCGCGGTCCTGCGGACGCAGCACGTTGGTGGCGTCCAGCCCGTAGGCGGCCGTGGAGAACGTCACGGCCAGCGCGACGATC
>DASRYP010000237.1:0-10539 GCA_035687165.1 Actinoplanes sp.
GCGGGCAGTGTGCCGGTGGCCGGGCCGTGGCTGGCCTTCGGGCGGCCCGAGCACGACCTCTGGTTCGGCCGCAATCCGAGCGATCCCGACTTCGGCGCCCGGGTGTTCACGAGCCCGCCCGGCGCCGGGCACCTCGGCTATTGGGACCAGGGCACACCGTCTCTCGACGAACTGGCCGTCATCACGCTGGGGACAGCGCGATGACGGCCGGGAGAGAGCCGTTATTCGACGGTGACCGACTTGGCCAGGTTGCGGGGCTGGTCGACGTCGTGACCGCGGGCCGAGGCGATCTCGCAGGCCAGGATCTGCAGCGGCACGGTGGTCATCAGCGGCGCCAGCAGTGTCGGCGTGGCCGGCACCGGGATCAGGTGGTCGGCGAAGGCGGCGACGTCGTCGTCCCCCTCCTCGGCGATCACGATGGTCCGGGCGCCCCGGGCGCGCACCTCCTGGATGTTCGAGATGACCTTGTCGCGCATGACGCCGCGACCAGCCGGCGACGGCACCACGCAGACGACCGGGGTGCCCTCGTCGATCAGCGCGATCGGCCCATGCTTGAGCTCACCGGCGGCGAAGCCCTCCGCGTGCATGTAGGCGAGCTCCTTGAGCTTGAGCGCACCCTCCAGCGCCACCGGGTAACCGACGTGCCGGCCGATGAAAAGCACCGTCGAGGCGGTCTTCAGGTCACGGGCGAGGGTCCGCACGTCCTCCATCGAGCCGAGCAGCCGACGCAGGCTGTCCGGGGTGGCCTGCAGCTTCTCGACCACGGCGGCGACCTCGTCGGCGTACATGACGCCGCGGATCTGGGCCAGGTGCAGACCGATCAGGTAACAGGCGACGAGCTGGGTGAGGAAGGCCTTGGTCGATGCCACCGCGATCTCGGGGCCGCCGTGGGTGTAAAGCACCGCGTCCGACTCACGGGGGATCGTCGAGCCGTTGGTGTTGCAGATCGCCAGGACCCGGGCCTTCTGCTCCTTCGCGTGGCGCAGTGCCATCAGCGTGTCCATCGTCTCGCCGGACTGGCTGATCGCGATCACCAGCGTCGACCGGTCGAGGATCGGGTCGCGGTAACGGAACTCGCTGGCCAGCTCCACCTCGCACGGGATGCGCACCCAGTGCTCGATGGCGTACTTGGCGACCATGCCGGCGTTGTAGGCGGTGCCGCAGGCGACGATGAAGATCTTGTCGACGTCACGGAGATCCTGGTCGGTGAGGCGCACCTCGTCGAGCACGATCTCGCCCCGCTCGGAGAGACGGCCGAGCAGGGTATCGGCGATGGCCTGCGGCTGGTCGGCGATCTCCTTGAGCATGAAGTAGTCGAAGCCGCCCTTCTCGGCGGCCGCGGAGTCCCAGTCGACATGGAACTCGCGACCCTCCTGCGGCGTGCCGTCGAAGCCGGTGATCTCGATGCCGGCCGGCGTGATCAGGACGACCTGGTCCTGGCCCAGCTCGACCGCCTCGCGGGTGTGCTCAATGAAGGCTGACACGTCGCTGGCCAGGAAGTTCTCACCGTTGCCGCGACCGACGACCAGGGGCGAGTTGCGGCGGGCGGCGACGACCGCGTCGGGCACCAGCACGTCGATGGCGAGCAGGGTGAAGGCGCCCTCGAGTCGGCGCACCGTGCGGCGCATGCCCTCGGCCAGCAGCTCGGGGCCCTCGGCCGCGCCCGACTCGCGCAGCGCGCGCACCTCGGCGGCGAGCAGGTGGGCGGCGCACTCGGTGTCGGTGTCGCTGGTGAACTCGACGCCGGTCGCCTCGAGCTCGGCGCGCAGCCGGGAGAAGTTCTCGATGATGCCGTTGTGGATGACCGCGACCCGGCCGTCCTGCGAGACGTGCGGGTGAGCGTTGCGGTCGGTCGGACCGCCGTGCGTCGCCCACCGGGTATGCCCGATGCCGGTGAGACCGGCGGCGATGCCCGGCTCGGCCGCCTCGGCCAGTGCCTTTTCCAGATTGGCCAGCTTGCCGGCCTTCTTCTCGGTCAGGACGGTCCCGCCATCGATGACGGCCACACCGGCGGAGTCGTATCCGCGGTATTCCAGTCGGCGCAGTCCGTCAAGAACGATGCTGAGCGCCGGACGACCGCCGACGTACCCCACGATGCCACACATGGCGGTGAGCCTAGCGGACTTCCGCTCACTCGTCATGCGCGAGAGACACCCTTTTGAGCACTCAGTCTGCGCAGAACAGACCGAATGGCCGACCGTGCCCTCGATCGGCTGGCGCCGCAGGCGTACCGTCGGCTACCGCGCAACGACAACGCGCTGGCACCGGGAGACATGTTGAGCAATCAGCCCGACAATCGGCGGCCGGACGGCACTTCTGAGCCGACGACGCCGTTCACTGGCCTGGACTCGGGCCAGCCGTGGTCAGCGCCGTCGGGTGATCCGGTCTACGGGCCGCCGTCCTACTCCCCCGGTTACCCGTCCCCGCCTCGGCCGCCGAACCCCGACTATCCGCCGACGTCCGAGTTCGCGGCCGCGCCGACCGAGCAGCTGCCACCGGGGTACGACCCACCTGGTTACGGCCCGCCGGGCTACGGCGACCTCGGCTACCCGCCCCAGCCCCAACCGGGGCCGCCCGGCAGGCCACCACGCAAGAGCAGCCTGCCGATCGTCGCCGTGCTCGCGGCTGTCTCGCTCCTGCTCTGCGGCGGCGTCGCGACCGCGGGCGTGCTCATCGCGCGCAACGCGGCAGACCGGGCGGAGAGAGCGATCGAGGAACTGCCGTCGGCCGCCCCACAGCTCCCCGACCTGCCCACCGACCTGCCGAGCCTGCCCGCCGTCCCCCACCTCGACGGCCACAAGATCAAGGTGGCGTACGAGGTGAGCGGCGAGGGGCAGGCGTCGCAGATCATCTACCTGGCGAAGATCGGCGAGACGCCCAAGCGGCTGCAGAACGTCGACCTGCCGTGGAAGTTCACCACCGAGATGGAGACGCCCGCGCTGGTGTCGGTCATCGCGATGCGGATCGGCACGTCCGGCGCGAAGATCAGTTGCCGGGCCTCGGTCGACGGTGCCGAGGTCAAGCAGAGCGCCTCCAGCACCGGCAACGTCGCCACCGCCACGTGCACCCATTTCGCGATCAGCTGAGCGGACGGAGAACCTTGACGAGCGACCCGATGGTCGAACGGATGCGCCCGTTCGGCACCACGATCTTCACCGAGATGTCCGCGCTCGCGACCCGCACCGGCTCGATCAACCTGGGCCAGGGCTTCCCCGACACGGACGGCCCGCCCGAGATGCTGGCCGCCGCCGCGCGCGCCCTGCGGGAGGGGGCCAACCAATATCCGCCGTTGCCCGGCATCCCGGCCCTGCGGGCCGCCATCGCGGAGCATGAGCAGCGTTTCTGGGGTCTCCCCCGCGACCCTGACACCGAGGTTGTCGTCACCGCCGGCGCCACCGAGGCCGTCGCCGCGGCGATCCTGGCCCTCTGCGAGCCGGGCGACGAGGTGGTCACCTTCGAGCCCTACTACGACTCGTACGCTGCGTCGATCGCCCTGGCCGGCGCCGTCCGCCGCCCGGTCACGCTGCGCCCCGGCCCCGACGGCCGCTACCAGTTCGACGAGGGCGAGTTGCGCGCCGCGTTCGGCCCCCGCACCCGCCTGCTGCTGCTCAACTCGCCGCACAACCCGACCGGCAAGGTCTGCACCGCCGCCGAGCTGAGTCTGATCGCCGCACTCTGCCAGGAGCACGACACGTTCGCCGTGACCGACGAGGTCTACGAGCACCTGGTCTTCACCGACGCCGCCGAGCCGCACGTCCCGCTCGCGCGCCTGCCCGGCATGCACGAGCGCACGCTGCGGATCTCCTCGGCCGGCAAGACTTTCTCGTGCACGGGCTGGAAGGTCGGCTGGGCCACCGGCCCCGCGCGTCTCGTCTCCGCGCTGACGCGGGTGAAGCAGTTCCTGACCTTCGTGAACGCCGGCCCGCTCCAGCCTGCCGTGGCCGTCGCGCTCGCCCTGCCGGACGACTACTTCACCGGCTTCCGCGACGCGCTCCAGGCCCGCCGCGACCGCCTGACGGCCGGGCTCACGGAGGCCGGGTTCGCCGTCCAGCCGTCCGAAGGCACCTACTTCGTGACCGCTGACATCACTCCGCTCGGCGGCATCGACGGCATCGAGTTCTGCCGCGAGCTGCCCTTGCGCTGCGGCGTCGTCGCCGTACCCACGCAGGTCTTCTACGACGACCGGGCCGCTGGACGGCACCTGATCCGCTTCGCCTTCTGCAAACGGATGAGTGTGATAGACGAAGCGGCCCAGCGTCTGACGAAACTGGGCCGCTAGAGACCGTCAGGCCGGGCTGGCCGCCCGAACCTCGTCCGCGATCCGCTCGGCGACCTCGCGAGCTTGCTCCTCGGTGCCTGCCTCGACCATCACCCGGACGAGAGGCTCGGTGCCCGACGGCCGCAGCAGCACCCGTCCGGTCTCGCCCAGCTCGTTCTCGGCCAGTGCCACGGCCGCCTGCACCGCCGGCGCCGCCGCGCCCGCCGCACGGTCACCCACCCGTACGTTGATCAGCACCTGCGGCAACTTGTGCACCACGGACGCCAGGTCGGCGAGCGACTTCCCGGACGACGCCAGCTGGGCCATCAGATGCAGGCCGGTCAGCACGCCGTCCCCGGTGGTCGCGTACTCCGGCATCACGATGTGCCCGCTCTGCTCGCCGCCGAGGGCCAGCCCGTCCGCGCTCAGCGCCTCGAGCACGTACCGGTCGCCGACCTTGGTCTCGAGCAGCTTGATCCCGGACTGCTTCATCGCGATGCGCAGCCCCAGGTTGCTCATCACCGTCGCGACCAGCGTGTCGTCGGTCAGCGTGCCGGCGTCGCGCATCGCCAGCGCGAGGATCGCCATGATCTGGTCGCCGTCCACGACCTCCCCCGAGGCCGTCACCGCCAGGCAGCGGTCCGCGTCGCCGTCGTGCGCGAGCCCCAGGTCGGCCCCCTCGGCCAGCACGGCGTCGCGCACCTTGTCGAGGTGGGTCGAGCCGCACTCGTCGTTGATGTTCAGACCGTCCGGCTGGGCGTGGATCGCGATGACCTCGGCGCCGGCCTCCTCGTAGGCGACCGGGGCGACCTCGCTGGCCGCACCATTCGCGCAGTCGACCACGACTTTGATGCCGTCGAGCCGGTGCGGCGCGGACGCCACCAGGTGCTTGACGTAGTGGTCGGCTCCGTCCAGCAGGTCGTGCACCCGCCCGATGGCCGCGCCGGTCGGGCGGCCGATCAGCCCGTGCCCGTCCGCGACGGCCTGCTCGATCCGCTCCTCCAACTCGTCCGGCAGCTTGGTGCCGCCGGCGGCGAAGAGCTTGATGCCGTTGTCGGGCATCGGGTTGTGCGAGGCCGAGAGCATCACGCCGAGGTCGGCGTTGGTCTGCCCGACCAGGAAGGCCACGGCGGGCGTGGGCAGCACACCGACGCGCACCACGTTGGCCCCGGCGCTGGTGAGCCCGGCGACCACGGCCGCCTCGAGCATCTCGCCGCTGGCCCGCGGGTCACGGCCGACGATCGCCAGCGGCTGGTGCGTGCTGTCGCTCTCGACCAGAACGCGCGCGGCCGCGATCGCCACGCTGAGGGCCAGTTCCGGAGTGAGATCGCCATTCGCGAGCCCGCGTACGCCGTCGGTGCCGAACAGACGCCCCATGGAGGCTTCCTTTCCCCGGAATGTCGGCCCTAAGAGAGGGCTGGCCGGGTGCGTTGAGAAGGGAAGAAAACGCAAAACGGCCGGGCCGGCCCCCGTTGTATCCAGGGGCGCAACCCGGCCGTGTCAGACTCGGCGCAAATCAGCGCTTCGAGTACTGCGGAGCCTTGCGGGCCTTCTTGAGACCGTACTTCTTGCTCTCCTTGACGCGGGCATCCCGGGTGAGGAAACCGGCCTTCTTGAGAGCAGGGCGGTCGTCGGGCTCGTTGGTGATGAGCGCCCGCGCGATGCCGAGACGCAGCGCACCGGCCTGGCCGGTGATGCCGCCGCCGCGCAGGTTCGCGATCACGTCGAACTGCTCTTCCTTCTCCGAGGTGACGAGCGGCTCACGGATGAGCTGCTGGTGCACCTTGCTGGGGAAGTAGGCCTCGAGGTCGCGGCCGTTGCAGGTGATTTTGCCGGTGCCGGGCATGAGGCGCACCCGGACGATGGCCTCCTTGCGGCGGCCGACGGTCTGGATCGGACGGTCACCGGGACGCGGGGCGCGGACCGGGGCCGGCGCGGGCGTCTCGACGACGACGACCGTCTCAGCGGGCTCCTCGACGGTCTCGACGACCTCGGGCTCGATGATGTCGGACATGCTGCTGCCTTCTCCCGCGCTCACTGCGCGATCTGGGTGATTTCGAACGGCTTCGGCTGCTGAGCGGCGTGCGGGTGCTCAGCGCCCGGGTAGACCTTCAGCTTCTTGATGATCTGCCGCGCGAGCTTGTTGTGCGGGAGCATGCCCCTGACAGCCAGCTCGATCGCCTTCTCGGGGCGCTTGGTCAGCAGCTCCTCGTAGCCGATCTGCTTGAGGCCGCCCGGGTAGCCCGAGTGGCGGTAAGCGACCTTGGTCTGCCGCTTGTTGCCGGTGAGAGCGACCTTGCCAGCGTTGATGATCACCACGAAGTCGCCGGTGTCCATGTGCGGGGCGAAGGTCGGCTTGTGCTTGCCGCGCAGGAGAGTCGCGGTGTGGGTGGCCAGCCGACCCAGAACGACGTCAGAAGCGTCGATAATGTGCCACTGACGCTCGATCTCACCCGGCTTCGGGCTGTACGTACGCACAGAATTACCTTGTCTTGTCGTCGGTCTGGGGTCGCGCGCTGGTCGCGCCGAACGCGAACACCAAGCCTACCCCGGAGAGGCGGGCTTGCAGCGGTCGCACAACAGCAGGCAACAATACCCGGCCGCGCGGCGCGTGGTCAAAACGTGCAGGTCCTAGAGGCGGGAGCGGCACGGTCGGCGGCCCCGCCCAGAAGATGAACGCGACCTCCAAAGATAACCGTTGCACAGCATACTCGCCGCCGAAGACGCGCCAGAAGGCGGGACCCGTCGGCACGAAGGTCACAGGTCGATGCGTCTTAGCAGGCTCGAAACAAACGGGACGCGAGGGCGAAATTCCACGACGGCACGCTTCCCGTCATGGCCAATGGTGCTGACACCTCGACGACGCGGGCCCGGCGTGGCCCCCGCGCGCGAGGACTCCGCACTATGGATGAGCCACCGTCAGGGTTGAGGACGGACCTGACGGTGACCGCCGGACCGGCTTCTTGGTCCGGCGAGGAGGAGTCGTGGCGCGCGCCGACCGGAGGTATGGCGGAGAACGCAGGCGTGACATGGGAGCGGGTCGACGCTGAGGACGGCGGTCTCCGAGCGTGCCCTTCGGTGGACCGGCCGGCCGCGCCGCGACTTCTCGTAACACGGTCCGGGAAAGCGTCCGGATGACCGACCGCACGGGGGGAACGCGCCGGACGGTGATCACAGCGGCCGCTCTGGCGGAGCCCGCCGCGTCCCTCTCCGGCTACACGATCGGGGTCACCGCCGACCGTCGCCGCGACGAACTGGCCACCCTGCTCGAGAGCCGCGGCGCCCGCGTGGTGCTCGCCCCGGCCCTGCGCATCGTCCCGATCGCCGACGACGCCGAGCTCAAGGCCGCGACCCGCGCCTGCCTCGACACCCCGCCCGACATCGTGCTGGTCAACACCGGCATCGGCATGCGCGGCTGGCTCGAGGCGGCCGAGGGCTGGGGCCTGGCCGAACCGCTGCGCACCGTGCTTTCGCACGCTTATCTGGTGGCCCGCGGCCCCAAGGCGCGGGCCGCGGTCCGCTCTGCCGGCCTGCACGATCAGTGGTCCCCCGAGGGCGAGAGCTACGAGGAAGTGGTCGACCATCTCCGGGCCCGGGGAATTGCCGGCCTGACCGTGGCCGTGCAGCTGCACGGCGAGAGCCAGCCCGAATACAGCGAGGCCCTGGAACAGGCGGGCGCCCGCGTGATCGAGGTTCCGGTCTATCGCTGGGCGCCGCCCACCGACCCCGCCCCGCTGGACCGCTTGGTCGACCTGATCATCGCCCGCCTGGTCGACGCCGTGACGTTCACCGCCGCGCCCGCCGTTCAGGCCCTGCTGCGAGCCGCCGGGCCGAGCGCCGAGGCGGTCCTCGACGCTCTCCGCTCCGATGTGCTGGCGGCCTGCGTGGGTCCGGTCACCGCCGCTCCGCTGCGCCGCCACAACGTCCCGATCGTGGCGCCCACCCGGGCCCGGCTCAGCGCTCTGGTCCGCACGATCGTCGACGAACTGCCCAAACGCGCCGTCTCTCTGGAGGTGGCGGGCCACTCGCTCACCCTGCGGGGCCACGCCGCGATCGTCGACGGTGAACTCCGTCCGCTGGCTCCCGCTCCGATGGCTGTGCTGCGCGCGCTGGCCGCGACGCCCGGCCACGTGCTCTCCCGAGCCGCCCTGCTGCACGCCCTCCCGCGCGGCGCCGACGAACACGCCGTCGAAATGGCCGTGGCTCGCCTGCGAGCCGGCCTGAGCGCTCCGGGCGTCATCCAGACCGTCGTCAAGCGCGGTTACCGTCTGCCCGTCTGACCAGATGCCGCAAAAACCGGATGCCGCAGACGAAACCAGAAGCCGTGAAAGTAACCGGAAGTCGCGCAAGCAAGCGGAAGAAGCCGGACATGCCTGTGGACAAGTCGGCCGGTGCCGGTGGACAACCGTCCCCAGGCACCGGCCGGCTCGGCCAGAACTTCAGTCAGCCCACGGGGGCCGGCTGGCCGCCGCTCTGTTCGGCGACCAGCGTGGCCATCGCGTGCTCCACGACCCCCACCAAGACCTGCTTGACCGAGTCTCGGTGGCGGGCGTCGCACATGACCAGCGGGACGTGGGCGGGGATGGCCAACGCCTCGCGCACCTCGTCGGGCTCATAGCGCGGCGCCCCGTCGAAGCAGTTCAGCGCCACCAGGTACGGCAGGTGGCGGTTCTCGAAGTAGTCGAGCGGGGCGAACGCGTCCGCGATTCGTCTCGTGTCGACCAGTACGGCCGCGCCGACCGCGCCACGGATCAGCTCGTCCCACATGAACCAGAACCGGGTCTGTCCGGGGGTGCCGAAAAGGTAGAGGATCAGGTCGTCGGCCATCGTGATACGGCCGAAGTCCATCGCCACCGTGGTCGTCCCCTTGCCGGGCACCGTGGAGGCGTCGTCGATCCCCTGGCCAGCCGAGGTCATCACGGCCTCGGTGGTCAGCGGCTCGATCTCCGAGACCGCTCCGACCATCGTCGTCTTCCCCACGCCGAAGCCTCCGGCGATAACGATCTTCGCGGAGGTGATCTCTTTGGGTTGCGCCCCCGCCCGCTCAGAGCTTGCGAAGTCCACTCAACACCCTTTCCAGCAGATCCATCCGCTCCGTGAATCCAATCTTGGGAGCGGCGCTGTGCAACGACAGCAGCCCGTCGGCCACCATGTCCGCGACCAGCACCCGGGCCACACCCAGCGGAAGCCGGGTCAGCGCCGAGAGCTCGGCCAACGATTGCGCCTTCGCCTCGCACAGCACGGCGATGCGGTATTTGTCATGCCCGGCGAACCGGGCCTCTTGCAGGCCGGCCTGGCTGGCGACCAGGACCGCCTCGATCGGGATGTCCTGGCGCGGTTCGGTACGTCCGCGGGTGACCGCGTAAGGGCGCACCAGATTGCCTCTCGGGTCCTGCGGTTGTCCCACCAACGATCACCCCCTTCCGTCGAACCGGCGACTAATGACTTACTGCTTCGCGCGCGGTCGGCGACAGTGAGGCGCCGACCCGCTCGACCAGCAGGGCCATCTCGTATCCGACCTGGCCCACGTCGCAGCTGCGCGCGGCGAGCACCGCCATCGAGGAGCCGTCACTGATCGACATGAGGAACAGGTAGCCGCTGTCCATCTCGATGATCGTCTGGTTGACCGCGCCCGCGTTGAACATGCGCGAGGCACCGTCGGTCAGGCTGACCACGCCGGACGTGATGGCGGCGAGCTGGTCGGCGCGATCCGCGGGCAGGTCGCGCGACGCCGCCAGCAGCAGACCGTCCGCGGAGACCGCCACGACGTGCGCGATACCGGCGACGCTGTTGGCGAAATTGTTGAGCAGCCAGCCCATGTCCTGCATGGTGGGGGGCCTGGTCACGGTCAGTTCTCCTTAGCCTGGAGGGCGGACTCGGCCGTGCCGTCCGTTCGCCCACGTTGCACACCCCGGTGGTACGCGGAAAGCAGACCGCGAACCTCATCGGGGCTGCGCCGGTTCTGGTTGCTCGGGGGAGGCTGGACGCCGCCGGGCACGAGTTGCGCCTGGGGGACCCGCTTGGGAAGGCCCGACCGCGTCGTTCCGGCGTCGAGCGGTTCGGCCGCTGCCATCGCCTTCTTCCACCCGTCGTCTGCGGATGTCCTCCATCGGTCCTCGGCCGCGGGGCGTGGCTTCGGAACCGACGGTCCATTGTGCCCGGCACCCGCCGGGGCGGCCACGGGGGCCTCCGGCGCCGGAGAGACCTGTGCCGGAGGTGCTGAGACCGGAGCAGGAGGGGCCGATGCCGGAGGTGCTGAAACTGGAGCCGGAGAGGCCGAT
>DASRYP010000238.1:0-13436 GCA_035687165.1 Actinoplanes sp.
CCGGTCGACGCTGAGGTGTGACGTCTGCCGCAGCACCTCTTCGACGTGGTCGGCGAGCGCCTGCTCGTGGCGGGAAACGGACTCCACGTCGACCAGAGCACGGGTGAGCTCCACGGGGTCGACCAGCACGTCCGGGGTCAGCGGGTTGGCCATAGGGCGCACGATACCGGCCGGACGTGAATCCCCTCGTCTTTAGTAGTCTTCGCCGCGTGGACACTGCGATTTCGACCTCGCCCGCCTGGGGCCTCGGCCTCGCCACCGTCACCGCTGACGGCCAGGTACTCGACACGTGGTATCCGGAGGGCTTTCTGGGCCTGGGCGACTTCCCGGCCGTGACGCCGGTGCTGCCGGCCGGGCTGACCGGCCCCAAGGCGCTGCCCGGCCTGTCGACCGTCGAGGTCCGCACGACGATTTCGTCGCTGGCCGACCCGATCAAGGACGCCGCCGACGCGTACCTGCGGCTGCACCTGCTCTCCCACCGCTTCACCGTGCCGAACTCGCTGAACCTCGACGGCATCTTCGGCGCGCTGGCCAACGTCGCCTGGACGTCGGCCGGCCCGTGCCCGCCCCAGCGGGTCGACGAGCTGCGGTTCCTCGAGCGCGCCGCGGGCCGCCACCTGGCCGTCTTCGGCGTCGACAAGTTCCCCCGCATGACCGATTACGTCGTGCCCTCGGGGGTCCGCATCGCCGATGCCGACCGGGTGCGCCTCGGCGCCCACCTGGCCTCGGGCACCACGGTCATGCACGAGGGCTTCGCCAACTTCAACGCCGGCACGCTCGGCACGTCGATGGTCGAGGGCCGCATCGTGCAGGGTGTCGTGGTCGGCGACAGCTCCGACATCGGCGCCGGGTCGTCCATCATGGGCACGCTCTCCGGCGGCGGCAAGGACAAGGTACGCATCGGCGAGCGCAGCCTGCTCGGCGCGAACGCGGGCATCGGCATCTCGCTCGGCGACGACTGCGTGGTCGAGGCGGGCTGCTACATCACCGCCGGCTCGAAGATCACGCTGCCGGACGGCCGGGTGGTCAAGGCGCGCGAGCTCTCCGCGGTCGACAACCTGCTGTTCTGGCGCAACTCGGTGACCGGCGCGCTGGAGGCCAAGCCGCGCAAGGGCACCGGCATCGAGCTGAACGCGGCCCTGCACGCCAACTCCTGACCGCCAGCGAAGGAACGCGGCGGCCACCGCTTTGCCGGTGGCCGCCCCGAGCAAGATCAGCAGGCCGCGGCTTGACCCTCGACCAGGTCGAGGCGACAGGGTCATCCACGTGCGAGGAGACATGCGCGGCATCGGCGAGTTGGCGAGAGTCAGCGGGCTCAGCGTCAGCGCCCTGCGGTTCTACGACGGCGCCGGCGTCCTGGTGCCGGCCGAGGTCAACCCGGTCACCGGCTACCGGCGATACGCCGACGACCAGATCCGGGCGGCCCGCCTGATCGCGGGTCGCTGCCGCCCCGGCCGCGACGCGGGAACACGACGGGACGACGTACGAGGTCGCGGTCCTGGGTTTTGACCCGAACGGAAAGGTGCACCTGATCCCCGAAAGTGATTGGGACGTCTCCGCGCACGTGGCGGTGAACCGCGAGTTCCTCCTGCAAGCCCTCGACGCCGGAGCCGCCGGGCAGCTGGTTCTGGAACTCGACGGCCCGATCAGGCCCCTCGCCGTTCGGGTTCCGGGCGACGACTCCCGCTTCTCGATCCTGATGCCCGTCCGCGGATGAGCGGTCGCTCCGCCTCCGATCGGCCAGGTCGCGAAAATTTACGTCCGGTTCACACGGATCCAACCTTTGACCCATGTCACACCGGGTGCTCGACGCACAGGGACAGTGGCTACGGTCGACACGTGCGCATCGGGCAGCAGTACGAGGACTCCGCCGGCGAGCGCGCCACCGGCTGGGAGTTCGCGTGGCTGGACGGGCGTGACGTGGGCTCCGAGCCGTCCTGGTCCTATCCCGCTCTGGCCCGCGCCCTGCTGCGCCGCGCCACCTCAGTCCTCGACCTCGACACCGGCAGCGGCGAATTGCTGGCTGAGCTCGCGCCGCTGCCGCCGCACAGCGTCGCTGTCGAGAGCTGGGCCCGCAACACGCCCGTGGCCCGCGACCGGCTCTGGCCGTTCGGGGTCTCGGTGCTCACCGAGCTTCCGGCCGACGAGGACGAGTTCGACGTGGTGCTCAGCCGGCACGGCCGTCTGCCTGCCGCCGATATCGTGCGCCTGTTGCGCCGCGGTGGCCGGCTGCTCAGTCAGCAGGTGGGCAGCGACGACCTGGCCGAACTCAACGTGGCGCTGGGCGCCCCACCGGCGCACCGCCAGCCGTGGAACGCCGATGTCGCGACGTCGGCGCTGACCGCCGCGGGTCTCGAGGTCACCGACGTCCGCGAGGAACGCCCGCCCGTCACCTTTCACGACGTCGGCTCGGTTGTACGCCAGTTGCGTGACCTCCCTTGGCAGATCCGCGACTTCTCACCGAGGCTCTACCACGAGGCCCTGGAGCGCCTCGACACGCTCATCCGCCCGCACGGCGGGTTCACCGTCACCGCCCACCGGTTCCTGGTCGAAGCCGTCCGTCCGTAACCACACCCCGAAGAAAGATCGGCCCATGCGCTCGTTGGTCATCGCCGTAGCCCAACCGCCCGTCCACACGCTCGACGTCGCCGCCAACGCCACGCGGCACGCCGCCGCGGCGCGGGCCGCCGCCGCCAGGCTGGTCGTCTTTCCCGAACTCTCGCTGACCGGGTACGACCTGGACGCACCGCTGCTCTCGCCGGACGACCCGCGGCTGCGCCCGCTAATCGACGCGTGCGCCGCGACCGACACGATCGCGCTCGCCGGCGCCCCGATAGCCGGGCCGCACATCGCGACCCTGATGATCGACGGCAACGGCGCCCGGGTCGTCTACCGCAAGGTGAACCCGCACCACACCGAGTCGCGCTTCCAGCCCGGTCCCGGCCCCGAAGCGATCGAGGTGGACGGGTGGCGTCTCGGCCTCGGCATCTGCCGCGACACCGGCATCGAGCAGCATGCGGCGGCCACCTCGGCGCTGGGCATCGACGCCTATGTGACCGGGGTGGTCGACGAGCCCGCGGCCGACGTGGTGCTCGCCGAGCGGGCCCGCAGGATCAGCCAGACCTACGGGGTGTGGGTGGCGATCTCGTCCTGCGCCGGCGCGAGCGGGCCGGAGTATCCGGAGACGGCCGGCCGCTCGGGCATCTGGGCACCCAACGGGACAGTGGCGGCCCGGGCCAGCAGCGCGGTCGGCGAGATCGCGCGGGCCACGCTCTTCGCCGAGGATCTCGCCCGCGTCTAACTCTTCCGGGCCAGCACGAGGCACGTGCGCAACTCCAGCATGATCGAGCCGCCGAAGTCGTCCAGCAGCGCGCCCAGGCCGTCCAGGGCGCGCTGCTGCTTGTCCGGGGTGTGGCGGCGGAACGGCGAGAACGTCTGCATCAGCTCCACATAGCGGCGCTTCGGAAAGATCGGGTACGCGATGAAGCGGCACTCCTCGACGTCGGCCCAGACACCAGCACCGAGCACGTCGTCGCGCATCCAATCCTCGGGTCGCCGCACCACGCTCGGATCGATCCCGTCGAGCAGGTTGGAGATCGCGTCGGCCTGTGCCTGGTCGGCGTAGGCGTACTTGGGCTCGCCGTCCTTCCGGACCAGCCCGATCTGTCCTAGCGGCCACCCTCCCGGACAGAACCGTGAGCGATAAGACCATCGAGCCCGCGGCGAGGTCCCACGCCGCGGGCTCGGTCGTTATCTGTTCTCGGAAGAGTTAGGCGGAAAGCATGAATGCTCCGGACATTCGGCGGATCCGCCGAGGAGCCTGGCCGCCGCGGATTTGTCGCGGGCGGCTCGAAGTGCTAAGTCGGGCGTCCGCCCGCGCCCGTCGCGCCTCAGCACTAAACCGCAGGTCAACATGATGGCGACGCGCTTACCCCGATGGGATTAGGCCGGACAGCCGCACCTGTGCGATTTATGCGCGCAGAACCGCGGACGGAATCCCGATCACATGACCCCGGGTCGTCGGCAAACGTTGTTAGACAAGAGTCCACCCGTCGCCGAGGAGGAAGGCCCCGCATGATTTTCCCGACCGGACGGCCTGCTCCGTGCATGACGGAGGCACGTCCATGATGCGGCGTGACGTCCTCACTCGACTGCGCGAGGGTGGCGGCTCGACCGATCGCGGCCACGACGGCAACAGGATCCCCGACATGCGCATCGAACTTGATCCGGCCGACCACGAGGAGCCGACGTGGGAGGTGCGGACCCCGGCCGCGGGTCGGAAGAAGCGCCTGGACCAGCGTACGCGGATGATTCTCGGCGTCGCCGCGGCCGCCGCGCTGATGGTCAACGCGGGCGCGGCCTGGGCCTACTGGCAGATCACCGGCTCGGCGGTGACGCAGGCGGCGGACGGGCCGCCGGTCGAGCTGACTCTGCGGGCGCGGTCGGACCTCGACAAGTCGCTGAAGCGGGGCTCGACCGGCGACCTGATCGTGACCGTCACCAACGACAACGGTTTCCCGATCAAGATCACTTCGGTGACCGGTGGCGGGCCGATCACCGCTGACGCGGGGCATGCCGAGGCCGGCTGCAAGGTCACCGGCGTACGGCTGAGCCGGCCGCGTTACGACGTGTTGTGGGACGTCGGACGCAACGCGATCGGCGCCTTCAACGTGCCCGGCGGGCTGACCATGCGGCCGGGAGCCACCAGGGCCTGCGAGGGCGCGACCTTCACCGTTCCGGTGCGAGTCTCCGGCGTACGCGAGAAGGACTGACGACCTCAGGGCCGGCGGGAATGCCCGGGTAGGGGGCGCAGCGAGCGATGCGGCCGCCCGTTGTGCGCGCTGAGCTCGCGGATGTCGGGCGAGACCACCACTGACGTCCGCAGTACCTCGCTGGCCCGCTCGGCCGAGTCGTGCACCACCCGCTCGTCGTGACTGGCCGTCTCGATGCCGTCGGCCACCACCCGGGCCATCGCGTCCCCGTATGTCCGAGCGTCGTGGATCTCGCGCTCGTAGACCATCGTGGCCTCGTATTCGTGGCAGCGCGCGCTGCGGGCCTCACTGCGCTCGTAGGCGTTGCCGCGTGACGCCAGCTTGAGGGCCACCGCGGCACAGTCGAGCGCCACCAGCAACAGCGTGATCCCCAGGTAGAAGACGCCGACACCCCAGAAGTCGTTGGTCACCAAATACCACATTGCCGCCGTGCGCGCGCCGAAGCCGGCGTTCGCCTCGACCGCCGTCTTGTTGGTCTCGCGCTGCTCACTGATCTCGTCGGTCAGGTCGGCCCGCTCGTCCGAGCGCGCGTCCTGGCTCCTGCGCTGGGTGTCGAGCAGCCGCCCGGCCCGTATGTCGAGCGCGGTGGCCTCGTCGTCGAGCGTCCGCGACCGTCTGACGAGCTTGTCGCAGTAGCCGCCGGACGGGCAGCCCGCGGCCCTCGTCACCCCGTTGCCGGCGGAGTCGTTCACGGCCTGTTGGTAGAGCGTGCGGGCCTCCTGGCGTTTCTGCGCCGCCCGGTCGGAGAGCTCGCGTACGGCGTCGTCGTCTTTTGCCGTCTCGCGGTCGAGTTGGGCCAGCCGGGCCGTGTACGTGCCGATCACACCGTCCCGGTCGATGCGGCTGAGCTGCTGGTTGTGCACCTCGTTGAGCCGCGCGTCGATCTCGCCCTGATAACGGGCGAGCATCAGCGGTTCGGTGATGAGCACGGCGAACAGCACAGCCAGTCCCAGCCGACCGACGTACAGCCCGATCGTCGGCTTTTTCAGGAAGTGCCGGGGATCGGTGGAGTCGAGTTCGTCGTAGTTGATCGAAACCCGACCGACAACGGCCCGGTCGTACGCCACCACGCCCGCGGCCACGAGCGGGCCGACCAGCCAGCGGTACCACGGGTGCGTATAGTTCGACCCGGCGTCGATGAAGGCGGCGCCGCCGAGCGTGGCGTAGACGAAGTACAGGACGACGAAGACACCGATCGCGCGGTACAGCACGCGATCGGTGTGGGTGCTCACGCTGGCCGGGTTGACGTTCGCCACCTGCAGCAGCACGTCCCGGCGGCCCCTCGGCATGCAGCCGAGTCTTGCCGATCAGACCGCCCGGTGCGCCCGAAACGCAGGGATTACGCCGTCAGGTCGGGCTCTGTGATCGTCACTCGCACCGTCACCGTGGCCTGCACGGTCTGTGGCTGCGGGTCGACGTCGAAGCCGGCCGATTCCCGAGCCGAGTCGAAGGCGACCGCCCGCATCGTCGGCTGACCGCCGAGGCCCTCGTCGGCGATCTCGACCAGCTTGTCGACCTGAGCGCCGACGGCCGCCGCGTATTCGCGGGCGCGGGACAAAGCGTCGGCGATGGCGTCGCGCCGCACCTCGGCGCCGGCACGGCTGCCCGCCCGGAGCTGCCACCAGGGGCCGGCCACCGCGGCGTGCTCGAGCCCGGCGAGCCGCAGCAAAAGCTGACCGAGCGGTTCGAAGTCGGTCACGGTCACCGAAGTGCTGACACTGCCCGAGAACGCCACCACGCGCTCGCTTAACTGAACTCCGAGGGGTCCCAACAGGTGTCCAAGGGCTGTAGGTGGTCGGGCGGTGAACGTGGACCACCCCGGGGCGTCAGAGGACCCGAAGGACGTGCTCAAGCCGCTGTTCGAGCCGACTTCGGGCGAGCTCATCGCTGATGTTCCGCCCGGCATTGCGCCACGGTTGGACGACCTTCACCGGGTCCGGGAGGTAGCCGACGATGTCCATGACGTTCCAATGTCGAAACTGTTCGTCGCCGTGGGGTTCATCAGCGTGGCGACGGTATGCGTGGGTGAACCTGGCGGCGGCTTCAACGCCGTGCGGCGTAGCCAGGTAAGTTGCAGCGTGCGCGACGTCCAGGTCTGCCGGTCCCCATGACGTCTCGACCCCAATCCGCGACGCCGCTGATGTGCCCTTCCAACTACAGCAGGTTCCCAGGTGGAAGTCTCGGTGCAGGAATGTGCCTGCAAATGAGGGCGCGGGCTGGTCCAGCAGCTGGAACGCCTGATTCCATAGCGCCGTCCGCTGCGGCCCATGACGGCGCGGTTCGTTTACTCGGCGGAGCCCATGATTGATAGTCCCGGGGCCGGCCCTGCCCCGGCTCGAGGTGATGGATTGTCAAGCTCCGGGTTTGATGGTGACGCGGTGATCGCGACGAACGGATGCTCAAATAATAGGTTCCAACACACAAGACAAGAGAGTCGTGGAGGGGATCCCCTCCACGACTCTCTTGTACCACTTAGGCGATGTTTAGCCGATCCTGCTGGACCGCCCGCCGTTCCAGTCAGGCCTCACGTTGACCCGAACTCCAATGGTGGATGAGTGGATCGGGGAACTTTGCTTCCAGGTTCCCTCAGCCCGGCACTCGGCTGTCCGACCCGACGCGCGGCACCTCGCGGAACGCCTCGCCGCGGACCACGATCGTGGGTTGCTCGGACATGGCCCGACGCTACCCGGCCGGGGCGAATCTCGCGCCGGCGCGCGAGTGGGACCAGCTCGCTGACGTCGGCATCGCGGTCAACACATTGCGCCCGCGCGCGTGGGCCAGCTCACTGACGCAGGACGAGCACCCCGACGGGAAGCCGGGCCGCGACGGCATGATCACTACGGTTCAAGCCAGGCGGGCGACCGCCGCCGCGACCCGCTCATCGGTGGCGGTCAGCGCGATCCGCACGTGGTGCTCGGCCGTGGGACCGTAGAAGGCGCCCGGAGCAGCGAGAATGCCGCGGTCGGCGAGCCAGTCGACGGTCTTCCAGCAGTCCTCGCCGCGGGTCGACCAGAGGTAGAGGCCGGCTTCGGAGTGGCTGATCTCGAAGCCCGCCCCGGTCAGCGCGGCGCGCAGCCGGGCTCGTCGGGCGAAGTAAAGATCACGCTGGGTCGCGACGTGTTCCTCGTCGCCGAGGGCAGCGATCATCGCGGCCTGCACCGGCGCGGGCACGATCATGCCTGCGTGCTTGCGGACCGCGAGCAGTTCGGCGATGAGCGCGGGATCGCCGCCGACGAAGCCCGCGCGGTAGCCGGCCAGGTTGGACCGTTTGGAGAGCGAATGCACGGCGAGCACGCCGGTGTAGTCGCCGCCGGTCACCGCGTCGTCCAGGATCGAGACCGGCCGCGTCTCCCAGCCGAGCGACAGGTAGCACTCGTCGCTGGCCACGATTACGCCGCGCTCGCGCGCCCAGGAGACGACCTTGCGCAGGTGCTCGACGGGCAGCACCTTGCCGGTCGGGTTGGACGGCGAGTTGATCCAGAGCAGCCGCACCCGAGGATCGGGGCCGACTGCGGTCAGCGAGTCGGAGCGGAACGCGGTGCCGCCGGCCAGGCGCACCCCGACGTCATAGGTCGGGTAGCAGACCGACGGAATCACCACGACGTCACCGGGGCCGATGCCGAGCAGCGTGGGCAGCCACGCGACCAGTTCCTTGGAGCCGATCGTGGGCAGCACCCCGAGCGTGCCCGAGGCGCCGCAGGCCCGCGCCAGCCAGCCGGCTATCGCCTCCCGCAGCCCCGGAGTACCCGCGGTGAGCGGGTAGCCGGGCGCATCCGACGCGTCCGCGAGGGCGTGCCGGATCAGCGACGGCACGGGATCGACAGGAGTGCCGACCGAGAGGTCGACGATCCCGTCGGGGTGCGCGGCGGCTCGGGCCTTGGCCGGTTCCAGGAGATCCCAGGGGAAGTCCGGCAGAGCCGCGGACAGCATGCTCAGTGTTCTCCGCGAGGCGGCTGGCCAAGAATGAACGGCGTGTCCTTGTCGATCTTCCCGACCTTGGCGGCGCCACCGGGCGAGCCGAGGTCCTCGAAGAACTCGTAGTTCGCCGTCGTGTAGTCCTTCCACTGGTCGGGGACGTCATCCTCGTAGAAGATCGCTTCGACCGGGCAGACCGGCTCACAGGCCCCGCAGTCGACGCACTCATCGGGGTGGATGTAGAGCATCCGGTTGCCTTCGTAGATGCAGTCGACGGGGCATTCCTCGATGCATGCCTTGTCGAGCACATCGACGCACGGCTCAGCGATGATGTAGGTCACGGGTCTTTCCCTCCAAAGCCACGCCGCGGGGACCGCCGGCGACAGTTGCAGAGCCTAGTATCTCCGCCGGAGGAGGTGACACGTGCTCCGTCGGCAGGATGTGGGACACCGGGTGGTGGTACGCCGAATTGTAAGCGTTTCCCCGGACCGCACGCTCTACACCGATGCCCTCGGCGAACTGGTCGCCCTGACCGAGACCGATCTCACGATCGCCACCGACAAGGGAAACATACGCGTTCCGCTGCGCGAGGTGCACCGGGCCAAGCGCGTGCCCGCCGCTCGCCGCCCGCCCGCGGCCCAGGTGATCGCCCTCGAACTGGCCGCGAACGACGCCTGGCCGGCGCCCGTGCACGCGAGACTCGGCAACTGGATCCTGCGCGCCGCGGAGAACTGGACGGGCCGGGCCAATTCGGCTCTGGCCGTCGGCGATCCGGACCGCCCGCTGGAAGCCGCGATCGACGCCGCGATCGAGTGGTATTCGGCACACGGCCAACAAGCTCTGATCAACACACCGCTGCCGCTCGCCGCCCCGGTCAACGCCGCCCTCGACGCCCGAGGCTGGAGCACCCGGCCACTCACCCTCGTGCAGACCGCGCCGGTCGCCGGGCTGATCAGCGGGCTGGAGCGCCGGGCCGACCTGCCACCGGTCGAGCTGGCCGACAGCCCGGGCGACGACTTTTACGCGATGGTCGCCGACCACAAGGGGACCCTGCCGGCCGCCGCCGCCCGCATCCTCACCGGCCCGGCCGAGGTGGTCTTCGCCCAGGTGCGCGACACCAACGGTGACCTGCTCGCGATCGGGCGTGGCGCGGTCACCGGCCCCGACCGCTGGCTGGGCGTGGCGCTACTGCAGACGGCGCCGCACGCCCGCCGCCGGGGCTTGGCCCGGCACGTGCTGCGGGAGCTCGCCGGGTGGGGCGCCCAGCACGGCAGCGCCCGCGCCTATCTGCAGGTCGAGGAACGCAACGCGAGCGCACTCACCCTCTATGGTCGGGTCGGCTTCACGACCCACCACACCTACCTGACCCGGGAAGCTCCCGGCGGCTAGCGGCGCACGATCTTGCGGGGCCTGGCCTGGCGCGACTGGGTGTAGGCCGTCAGGGAGCGCGACCGGTAATCCCGGCCCATCGCCACCGAGACCCAGTAGCCGACCAGCACGCCGCCGAGGGCGAACCCCAGGTAGAGCGCGATCTGGGCGAAGAAGGCGTCGGAACCGTTCGCGAAAGGCTGCTCGCCGCTGACGAACGGTCCGGCCAGGAGCGTCAGCAGCATGGCCGCGGCGACCCCGAGGACCACGTCGGGGACGAGCCACTCGGAAGGCCGGCGGTGTTGCGAGACCACGAACGTGTAGCCCGCGAGCACCAGCCCGACCAGCGAGAACATCACGATCGTGACCTTGGTGCCGGCCGCGTCGTCGCCGTCGAAGGCGAACCGGGCGACCAGGCGGGCCACCACGTTGATCACGAACAGTCCGACCGCCAGCGCCGCGATCGGAAACCAGCGCTGCTGCCTCATATGCCCTCCCGGACCTGCCCCGGCGGATCATTCACCGCCGCACACGAATCGTGGCTCGGGATCGTAACGCCCAGCGACCTTGTCGCGCTCGATCTCCCGGCCATCTTTGCGCATGACGCGCCCCGCGTCCCGGGTGAGAACCTGGGAGTCTGCTACGAAAGCGGCGGGCGCTGCAAGATCAGGCGATAGGAGTACACCGCGTAGGTGAGGCTCCCGACCAGGATCATCACGAGTGCGACCCAGTTCTCGCCGCCGAGCAGGTAGTCGCCCTCGCGGGTACGCACGCCCGCGGCGGCCAGCACAAGCAGCGTCCACAGCGCCCAGGGCGGGCCGAGCGCCCAACGGCGGCGGGTCGTGGTGACGACGAACCAGGCGATGGCGTAATTGAGCACTGCGGCGAGCACGACCGAGAGGCCGATCAGCGGGCCGCCGCCCGAGCCGATCGGGTCACCGCGCCAGATCGTCGCCAGGTCACCGGTGCGCAACGTGCTCAGGATGATCTCGAAGAGCGCGGTGACGACCGTGGCCACGAGCGCGATCACCAGGCCGACCACCCGGACGACCTGGTCCCAACCCGCCCACGGCTTGCGCGCCTCGGCCTCGTACGTCTTCGGGGTGGTTTCGGTTTGTTGCTGGGTGTTATCGGTCATCATCGGGTGGCGGCGTCCACTGTCGCCGACTCTTTCAGGTCGAGACCGCCGAAGAGGTCGCTCTCCCAGTTGTTCGAGCCCTGGCCCGGGCCGCGCTCGCCCTTGGCGATCGTGAAGTACTCCACGCCCATGAACTCGCCGCCGAAGTCGCCCGCGATGCCGTAGAGCCACGAGTTGTCGGGGATCTGCGTGGCGTGGGCCCGCATCGCCGCGACTTTCTGCTGGTAATAGTCGGTGCCGTCGATGCACGCGGCGATCTCGTCGTCCTCGTGGGCGAAGGGCAGGTCCTTCACGTCCTCGACCCCGGCGAACGGGTTGTCGGAGAGCTCCCGGAAAGCCTCCATGCCGTCGCGCAGCACGCTCAGCGGCATCGCCGTCCAGTAGATCTTCTCGGGCCCGTCGGCGCCCGCCAGCTCGGCTGCGCGCATGGCGACCCGGTGCGCCTGGATGTGGTCGGGATGCCCGTAGAACCCGTTCGGGTCATAGGTGATCATGACCTGCGGGCGGATCTCGCGGATGACCTCGACCAGGTGGGCCGCGGCCTCGTCGAGATCGGCCTGCCAGAAGGCTCGCGGGTGCTCGTTGGTCGGCAGGCCCATCATGCCGGAATCACGGTAGCGGCCGGCGCCGCCGAGGAACCGGTGGTCGGTCACGCCGAGCGCGGCACACGCGCGGGAGAGCTCGACCATGCGGTAGCCGCCGAGCTGGTCGGCCTGGGCTGCCTCGAGCTGCGCCAACTCGGGGACGTGGATCTCGCCCTCTTCCCCGAGCGTGCAGGTCACGAGCGTCACATGTGCGCCGGACGCGATGTAGTGGGCCATCGTGGCGCCGGTGCCGGTGACTTCGTCGTCGGGATGGGCGTGCACGAGCAACAGGCGGCGGGTGGGCAGGGCGTCAGTCACGCGCGCAATGGTACGCGGGATCTTCGGGCGCTTTCGGCCACGCCGTGCCCGGTTTGGGGCGCGCGAAGACGGCTTGATCAGCGATGCTGTCCGGGTGGACTTCCCCGGACTCGCGGAGCGCACAGGTCACTTCCGCCACGGCACGCCGCACGCGGTGACGGTCGGCGCGGACGGCCGTCGGGTGGCGTTCCTGCGCTCGACCGGTCCCGAGGACCCGATCTCCTCCCTCTGGGCGCTCAACGTGGCGACCGCCACCGAGTCACTGGTCGCGGCCGGACCTGTGGACACGTACGCCACCGACCGGGACGCCCGCGTGGCTGCCTTCGCCCGCGCGGGCCGGCTTTTCCAGGCCGATCTGGTCCGGGGAACGGTGGCCGAGGTGCCGACCGGCGCACCTGCCGAGGATCCACGGCCCGACCCGGACGGCGTGACCATCGGGTACGTCAGCCGGACGGACGGATACCCCTCGTTGCGGATCGCCGGGCCGGACGGGGACCGGTTGCTCGCCGGCGAGCAGGGCAACGCCTGGCGCGAGCGCGGCGGCCCGATCGGCTGGGGGGTGCCGGACGAGTCGGCGCTGCGCTTCGGGCGTGCCCGCGGCTGGTGGTGGGCGCCCGACGGCAGCCAGATCCTCGCTGCCCGGACGGCGGCGTCGACCAGCCTGCATCTGCTCGATCTCGACTTCGGCTGGGTCGACGTGCATTGGGACCGCGAAACCTACCCGCACGTGGTCAACGTGCGTTGGTCCGACGGCGGCGGACCGCTGCTCACCGTGCTGCGCCGCATGCAGCAGCACGGCCTGGTGCTGGCGGTCGATCCGCGTACGGGCGAGACCCAGGTGCACGCCGAACTGGCCGACGCCCGCTGGGTGGAACCGGTCGCCGGGACACCCCGCCACCTGCCCGACGGGCGCGTGCTGGTCGGCGGCGAGCTGGCGCACGACGGCTTCGACGCGCGCTGCCTCTTCGCCGACGGCAGCCTGCTCACCCCGCCCGGCCTCTACGTGCGCCGGGTGGTCGGCACGCTGCCCCGCCCCGGCGGCCCGAACGGCTCTCCCGACCTGATCGTCGAAGGCGCCGACGGCGACCCGGCCACCCAGGCGGTCTTCCGGGTGCGCACGTCACTGGGCGGCGGCGGCGCCGAGGCCCGCAAGATCACGTCCACGCCCGGCCGGCACAGTGCCGTGGTCGGCGGGGACATCCTAGTCATCGACGACGTGGTGTGGCGTGGCAAAACCCGGGTAGGTGCGCTGGGCAACCAGTCGGCGCCCCTGCCGTACGACCCTCGGCCGGTCCTGGAGCGCGTCACCGACCGACGCCTGCCCACCGCGGTCCTCTATCC
>DASRYP010000239.1:0-4394 GCA_035687165.1 Actinoplanes sp.
CTCGGCCCCGACCAGCTCCACATTGGCGTGCGTCGTGTCGAAGTGGGTGTTGCTCACGCAGATCTGGCCCGGCTGCAGCAGCGCGCCGAACAGGATGCGCTCACCGGCCCGGCCCTGGTGCACCGGCAGGACGTGCGGATAGCCGGTGAGATCGGCGACCTCGTCGAGGAACCGGAACCAGGAACGGGCCCCGGCGTACGACTCGTCGCCGACCGCGGCCGCCGCCTCCTGGGCCGCCGAGGTGGCGCCCGTCCCCGAGTCGGAGAGCAGGTCGACGGTGATCTGGTCGGCCCGCAGGTTGAACGGGTTGTATCCGGCGGTGTGCAGGGCTGCGGCCCGTTCCTCGGGGCTGAGGAACGGGATGGGCTCGACCACCTTGATCCGGTAGGGGGGCAGGGGCACAGCGACTCCTCAAGGTCAGGCGGCGGGGACCCATACCGAACGTGGAGGGGTGACCTCGTACGCCTCGGCGGACAGGTAGACGGTGACGCCCGGCCGGGGTAGGCCCAGCCGTAGCGACACGTGCGCGATGAGCCCGACGCCCGCGCCCAGCGGCCGGCGGGAGACCGCGGCCACGCAGCGATGCAAGAGCGCGGTGCTGAACCCGTGCTGGGCGACCACGGCGGCGACCCGGTCGCGGGCCTCCAGGTCGTCGTCGACGTAGTCGCGGATCGGCACGTAGACGCTGTAGCCGACGGGCCGGCCGGCCCCGCCGACGAGCGTGTAGCTGCCGACCAGTGGCCGCCGGTCGAACCGGCCGCCCCCGCCCGCGGCCCGGCAGAACGCGGCGACCTCGCCCGGGACGACGCCGGGCACCACGGCGGCGGCCCGGGCCGCGTCCGCCGCGTCGGCCTCGTGGTGGCTGACGTAGAGCTTCACCCGGGCCTGCGGGCCGTCGTGCAGATCGAGGGCGAAGAACGACAGCCGGTCGCGCCGCCCGAGGTCGCCGGGGCGGATCGAGCGGGCGAGCATCGTACGGTAGGAATCTCGCAGTCCCAGCCGGCCGAGCGCCTCCTCGACGAGCTCCGGCGCGCGGCCGACCCCGGCCACCTCGGGGTTGAAGTACACCTTGAACTCGGGCTCGCGGCCATGCCGGAAGACCAGCGAGCACCACAGGGCGAAGCCGCCGGCCGGGTGGGACGTCTTGAAGACGTCCCGGACCGCATCGAGGCGCGCGGTGGCGAGTCCGAACCGGGTGGCGTTGGCGGCGAGGAACGCGTACGCGGCCTCGGTGTTGGCCTCGATCCCGGGGGTGGCCCCCGGCACCTCGGCCAGGATGCGCAGGCTCGGGGGCTCGGCGTCGGTGAAGGCGACGGAGAACTCGACCGGGGAGTGGTCGTCGGCGACGTCCGAGGGCCAGGCCGGTGGGTCGGTCAGCGAGCGGGTGCCGTGCGGCCCGAGTAGCCCGGCCAGCAGGTCGTGAGGGACGGCCGGGTCCAGGGAGAGGACCCGGCACAGTGGATTGAGCTGCCCGGCCAGATGTTCCAGTATCGAGAAGTGGCGCATGGAGTTGTCCTGTTCCGCGGCGGGGGACCGCTGCCAGGTCTAGATCACCTTGACTTACCTATCGTGGTGGGGTGATCACCCTTAGTCGAGTGAAACACGGGTCACAAACACATTCCGCTTCGCCGATCCGTTGCCCATCGTGGCGATCGAAAGGCGTTGATTGCGCATTGTAGGACGAACTTCGGTGACTCAGGGCGACGGTCTGAAACAGAATCATGCCGTCGCGTCCGCGGAGCACAGCGGAGGGAATCGATACGTGCGGATATAGCGCGGCCCGTCCGGTGTGCGGCTCTCTCAGCGCAGCCGGCTGTTGGCGGGCACGCTGGCGATGATGGAGGAGGTGATCATGCCGAGCGCGTACTTCGCCCGGTCGCCCAGGCCGGGGACGTCGGTCCGGAACTCCTTGTCGATCGCCGCGAGTTGCGGGGTCAGGTGGCGGGCGAGATCGGTGCGGCGGCCGAGGTTGACCAGGGTCTGCAGGGCGGCGGTGTCGAAGTGGATGAGGCGCCGCGCGTCCGTGTGGCGGGTGCCCTTGCTGGCGTCCAGCATCCAGGTCTTGCGGTCGACCCGGTCCAGCAACTGGTTGGCCAGCAGGTTCATGGACCTGAGGACCCGGCTGTCCCGGGTGGCGAGGAAGATCTTGGTCAGCATCTCGAGCTGCAGGACGGTGTACTCGGGGTCGTACCCGATGCCGCCGGAGCCGGCCTCCGCGAAGTACGCCTTGCCGTCGGATCCGTCGGCCCGGGTGGGGGTCTTGGTGTAGTGCAGGCCGTACCCGGGCCACCGCTGCTGCGGCGGGCTCACGGCCAGGCTCAGCGCCGTCTCGTAGTGGGCCTGGTAGCGAACGTCGCCGGTCAGCCGATGGGCCAGGGCCATGACGTACGTGTTGCCGATGTTGATGTTGCCGTTGGTGTACCACCCGAGGTTGCCGTTGGCGACGAGGAAGTCGGCCGCCGCGCGGATCGAGGAAGTCCAGGCGGCCTTGCGGGCGGCGCTGAGATAGGAGCGGAGGGCGATCGCCGAGGAGCCCAGCTCCACCGCGAAGAACATGGTGTCGATGTCGGGGCTGCCGGTGGTTCCCGCGAAGGATCCATTCGGTTGCTGGTAGGCGGCGATGGTGCGGTCGAGGATCGCGACCGCCTGGTTCCGCTGGGTGGGGTTGGTGGTGAGGGCCGCGCTGGCGGCGAGGGCCCAGGCCGGTCCGGCGTCGCATCGCCAGCAGGTCACGGGCGCGTTCCAGACGCCGGGCGGGGCGCCCGCGGGCGCTCCGCGCTGCATCGCCGCGACCATGTCGGTGACCAGCGTGACCATCTTCTTCTCGGTCGCCGACAGCGGCACGCGGCTGTTGGCGGTGGCGCCGGGCTTGCTCAGGGTCGTCGTCGCGGCGCCGGCCGCACCGGTCGTGGGCAGAGCGACTGTCAAAGAGAGTGCGGCCGCGATCATGGTCTTCAGCGCGGTGGAGTAGCGAGGATGCACAGGTTCCGCCCAATCTTGTCAACGGGAGTCACCTCGCCCTTCGGCCGCTGGTTCTCGGAGTTGTGTGCCGTTCGCTTGCCGCTGAGGTGCAACAACGTTGCGGGGCCGGCGGCCCTCAGCCCTGGGCGGTGCCGAGGAGCCGGGAATTGACCACGGCCATCGTGCGGATCTCGTCGTCGGTGAAGCCGGCCGCGAGCAGGCGGTCGGCGAAGAGAGCGAGCCCGTCCTCGACCGGCGGGTTGAACGGCTGGCCCAGGTCGCTGGAGAGGATCGAGTGCTCCGGGCCGACCGCGCGGATGGTGGCGAACAGGTCGTCCCACGCCACCTTTCCCGTGTGCGGGGTGGTGAAGCAGCGCTCCAGCCGGGCGCCCAGCGAGGCGAGCCGCCGCTGGTCGGCCACGGGCAGGCGCTGCGAGGTGAACTCGGGGTGGGTCACGACGATCCGGCGGACGCCCTCGGCCCGCGCCGCCTCGACGACCGCGACGATCTCGGCCGCCGCGAGGTGCCCGGTGGCCAGCACCAGGTCGTGCCGGGCGATGACCCGCAGCACCTGCCGCACGGCCGGCGTCACCTCGCCGAGGCCGTCGCCGGTGAGCACCTCGACGATGTCGGGGACGATGCCCTGCGCGTGCAGGTCGGCCTGGAGCGCGCCCCACATCGCCGGCTTGGCGCCGGGCAGGTCGGCGGCGGTGCTGGTGCGCTGATTGCGGGAGTCGACCGTCGGCATCCAGACGACGCGGGCGCCGAGGCGGGCGGCGATCTCGACGGCCGCGGGGTTCATGCCGCCCATCGAGCCGTTCAGCGTGATCGCGCCCAGCGCGTCGACGCCGGGGACGGCCTTGCGGACCACGGCGGCGCGCTCGGCCGTGGTCACGTAGTGGGACTTGAGGACGAAGCCGGCCAGACCGACGTCGAGGCAGCGCCGGGCGAGGTCGAGGTCGTCGATCCGGCGGTCCATGACGTCGGGGGCGACGTGCACGTGGGTGTCGTAGGCGCCGGCGACCAGATCCCGCGCCCGCGCCGAGGGTTCCACAGAGGACATGCCCCGTACGATAGATCGCGATCGATCGATTTGGGGGGAGTGGGCATGGTGGGATCGGCACGATGGCTCGCGGCCGTGGTTCTCGTGGTCGCGGTCGGTGGATGCGGCGGCGACCGCGACGACGGCGGAACCGTGAAGAGCAAGGACAAGGTCACGTACGTGACGGCGTTCGGCGCGATCGGCCGGGACGCCTTCGCGTGGGTCGCCCAGGAGAAGGGGTACTTCGCGGAGGCCGGTCTCGAGGTCGCCATCCAGAAGGGCGCCGGCAACGTCCAGAACCTCACGATGATCAAGGCGAATCAGGCGCAGTTCGGCGCGCTCGACTTCACCGGCGCGGTCATCCAGGCCGGTACGGGCAAATTCACCGAGT
>DASRYP010000240.1:0-8727 GCA_035687165.1 Actinoplanes sp.
GCGTACGCGAAGCGCCGCACCCGGTCGTTGACCAACCGCCGCAGCGCCCCGCCCAGCGCGCGCGGGTCGCGGGCCGGCACCAGGTCACCGGTGAGGCCGTCGACCACGGTCTCGGTCAGGCCGCCCACGGTCGTGCCGATCACCGGCACGCCACAGGCCATCGCCTCGAGCGCGGACGACTCGTACTGCTCCTGCCAGGGCGCGGCGACGAGCAGGTCGGCCGAGCGGTACCAGCGCGGCATGTCCGCCTCGGGCACCGCGCCGACCAGCCGGAGCCGGTCGGCGACCTGGAACTTCTCGGCGAGCGCGCGCAGCTTGCGGGCGCCCGGGTCGGCGGCGAGGTCGCCGGCCGCCGGCCCACCGACCACGACGACTTCGGCGCGGGGCACATAGCGCATGGCCTGGATGACGTCGCCGAAGCCTTTGCGCTCGACGAGCCGGCCCACCGACAGGATGCGCGGGCGGTCGGGGTCGCGGTCGGCGGCCGGACCCTCGGGGGTGAACCGGACACTGTCGACACCGGCGGGTACCACGGTCAACCGGGCCCGCGGCACCCCGATGCGCATCAGCCCCTGCACCTCGTCCTGGGTCTGAGCGACCACCCGGTCGACGGCCCGGCCCAACGCCCGCTCGTAGCCGGTGCGGGAGGGTCCGTCGCCGCCGGCCTCGACCTCGCCGAGCTCGTGGAACGACTGAACGACGGGGATGCCGAACTGGCGCGCGGCGGTGACGGCGGCGAGGCCACTGGTCCAGAAGTGGGCGTGCGCGACCTCGGGCGCCCAGTCGTCGCCGCGCCAGATCTCCTCGAGCAGCCGGGCGAACTCGCCCATGTGCGGAAGCAGCAGGTCAGGCGGGAGGAAGCGGGGCGGTCCGGCCGGGACGTGCACGATCCGGATGCCGCCGGGCGTGGTGACCACCTCGGCCAGGGCCGGGTCGTCGCGACGGGTGAAGACGCGCACCTCGTGCCCGATCTCGGCGAGGGCCGCGGAGAGGTTGGCGATATAGGCGTACCGACCGCTATCCCCCAGAGGACTGGCGTGCTCGGAAATCATGGCGATGCGCACGTGGTCCCCTCCATATGGATGCGGTTCGCGGTGGCTGTTGCCCGACTACCGGATCCGTAAACCTTCACCTCTCCGTTACGCCGGCATCTCGAAGGGTATGTCCTGGTCGTGGCAACTGTGCAGCGTACTGTTCAAGCTCCGCCGGACCGGGTGTTCGCGGTGCTCGCCGACGGCTGGACCTACAGCGACTGGGTGGTCGGCACCACCCACATCCGCGACGTCGACCCGAGCTGGCCCGAGGTCGGCGCCGAACTGCACCACAAGGCCGGGCCGTGGCCGTTCTCCCTGCACGACTCGTCCACGGTGCTGCTCGTCGAGCCCGGCCGTCGACTGCGCCTGCGAGCCGGACTGTGGCCGCTCGGCGAGGCGGTGGTCGACATCAAGCTGGAGCTCTTGGCCGGCTCCGCCACCCGCGTGACCTTGCACGAGCAGTTCGAACGGGGGCCGCTGCTGGCCGCCCGCAACAAGATCAACGACCTCGTCCTGCACCGGCGCAACGTCGAGGCCCTGAGTCGGCTGGCCGACCTCGCCGAACGCTCGCGCACGAAGGATTAGCTCGCGCACGAAGGGCTGCTCCCGTGCTCGCGGTGGCCGTCGAGGCGCGGCGGCTCAGCCGTAGACGACACGGTTTCCCGCGTTGATCACTGCTCGGTAGGCGCCGCCCAGGACGGCCCGGTCGCGCAGCAGGGCGGCGCGGGCCGCGTTGGCGCCCGGGGCGCCGTGCACGCCGCCGCCGGGGTGCGCCGAGGAGCCGGCCAGGAAGAGCCGGTCGACCGGGGTGTCGGCGCGGCCCAGGCCGGGGACAGGGCGCAGGAAGAGCTGCTGGAAGGCGGCCGCCGTGCCGCCGCCGAGGGCGCCGCCGACCAGGGCCGGATTCTCGCGCTCCAGGTCGGCCGGGGAGAAGACGTTGCGGCCGACCACCTCGCGGCGGAAACCGGGGGCGTGGTTCTCGATCACCGACTCCATCCGGTCGACGTGGGCGGCGATCTCGTCGGGCTCCCAGTGCTGCCGCTGCGGAAGGTGCGTGTAGGCCCAGAGCGACTCGGTCCCCTCGGGCGAGTGGGTCGGGTCGGCCGTGGTCATCTGGCCCAGCAGCAGGAACGGGTGCGGCGGGAGCTCGCCGGTGGCGAGGTGCGCGGCGTACTTGGTCAGGCCGTTGAGATCGGCACCCAGGTGGACCGTTCCGGCTCCGGCGGCGGCCTCGTTCTTCCACGGCATCCTGGTGCGCACCGCCCAGTCGACCTTGACCGTGGCACCGTCCCAGCGGAAGTGGTCCAAATCCTCGACCATCCGGGGCGGCAGCCAGCGCGTTCCGACCAGATCGAGGAAGAGCGCCGGGGCGGGCACGTCCGCCAGCACCGCCCGGTATGCCCGATAGGTCCCCGTTGCCGCCTCGACGCCCAGAGCCCGGCCGCGGGCGATGAGCACGCGAAAAACGGGCGCGTCGTAGACGATCCGTCCGCCGCGCTGCTCGAGGCGGGTGACGAGGGCGTCGGTGATCTTCTGGGCGCCGCCGACGGGCACCGGCCAGCCGACCTCCTGGCCCAGCATCGCGAGCAACCATCCGTACACCCCGCCGCCGGCCTCCTCGGGCGACAGGTCGGTGTGCAGGGCGCACCCGGCCAGCAGGAGCGCCGCCCCCTCACCGCGGAACGTCTCCAGACCGAGCTCCCGCACCGACAGCAGCAGGCGGCGAGCCAGCCGCAGCGCGCCCGGCGTCCGCAGGCCGCGCAGCACCCCCAGCCCGCTCCGCACGGGCGGGAACGGCTTCAGGATCGTGTCGAGCATCGGCCCGGCGACCTTGCCCCACTGCTCGAACTCGCGTCGCCAGCGTTCCCCGTCGCCCCCGGCGAACCGGTCGACCGACTCCATCGTGCGCCGCAGGTCGCGGCTGAGCGTCACGCCGCGGCCGTCCGGCAGCAGGTGGGTCAGCACCTCGGGCGCGTGGGTCCAGTTCAGTCCGTGGTCGCCCAGATCGAGGTCGCCGAGCACCGGGGAGGCGTACCCCAGGGGGTAGAAGGAACTGAAGAGGTCGCTGAGATAGCCCGGCGCGGTCACGAAGCCCGACCGCACGGCGCCGCCCGGGTGGGGAGTCGCCTCCAGCACCAGGACGGACCATCCGGCGTCGGCGAGCAGGTTGGCCGCGACCAGCCCGTTGTGCCCTGCGCCCACGACGATCGCGTCCGCGGTCTCCATGCTCAACCTCCGTGTTTGTCGCTCTTCGTGGTCGGGTAGATGCGCTCTCGATGACCTCTCGAGAAGCCGGCATGAGCACCGAGCCCACCGTCGACCGGGAGTCCGAGGCCCAGGCCGATGCCATGACTCCCCGTCCGGTCCCGCGCCGGCTCCGTCAGTTGCAGTGGCGTTACTGGCGCTCGGTGCTCTGGCGCAGCCTCGTCGGCTACGTCGAGGATGACTGCTCTGACTTCGCCGCCGCGATGACTTATAGAACCTTCACCGCGCTGATTCCCTCACTGGTCGTGATCGTCGCACTGATCAACCTGGTCACCGACGGCTCCACGGTTCTCAACGCCACCGTGGGCATCCTGCGTGACCTGGGGCTCGGCTCGGTGGTCGGCAACGAGAACCTCCTGTCGATCGTGCAGATGCTGCTCGTCCAGCAGGACTCGGCCAAGGTGCTCTTCAGTTTCGGCCTGCTGCTCGCGCTCTGGTCGGCCTCCGGCTACGTCGCGGCCTTCACCCGGGCATCCAATCGCATCTACGGCGTCCAGGAGGGGCGCAGCTGGTGGCAGCTGCAGCTCCTGGAGATCGCCTTGGCCGCCGTGGCCCTGGTGCTCCTCGCCGCGGTCGGCGCCGGCCTGGTGATCAGCGGCCCACTGGTGGACGCGGTCGGCGACGCACTCGGTGCGGGTGCGACGGCCCGGCAGTTCTGGTCGATCGGGCGCTGGCCGGTGCTGGTGGCGATCGCCACCGTCCTGTTGTCGCTGCTCTTCTGGATCGCCCCGAACGTACGGCAGCCCCGCCTCCGCTGGCTCACCGTCGGCGGCTCGGTGTCGTTGTTCGTGTGGAGCTTGACGTCGTTCGCGTTCGGCCTCTACGTGGCGAACTTCGGCTCCTACAACCGCACCTACGGCAGCCTCGGCGCGATCATGGCGTTCCTGGTCTGGATCTATCTGTCGAACATCGCGGTGCTGCTGGGCGTGCAGGTCAACGCCGAGGTGCAGCGGGCCAGGCTGCGGCAGGCGGGTGACGAGGATCCGAAGACTCCGCTCGCGCCCCGTTTAGCCGCGCCGGAGCCGGGCACCCCTGATATGCAAGGCGGGGCAACAAAAATCAAGGGAGTTCACACCGTGAGTACCGTGACCGAGTCCGTTGACGTCGACGTTCCCGTGCGTACCGCGTACGACCAGTGGACCCAGTTCGAGGAGTTCCCCCGATTCATGGAGGGGGTGCAGGAGATCCGACAGCTGGACGCCACACGCACCCACTGGAAGACCGAGATCGCGGGCGTCAAGCGCGAGTTCGACGCCGAGATCACCGAGCAGCTGCCCGACGAGCGGGTGGCCTGGAAGTCGGTCGAGGGTGAGAAGCAGGCCGGCGTGGTCACCTTCCACCGGCTCGACGACACCCACACCCGGGTCACCGTGCAGATGGACTACGACCCGCAGGGCTTCATCGAGAACGCCGGCGACAAGCTCGGCATCGTCGATCGCCGGGTGAAGGGCGACCTCAAGCGGTTCAAGGAGTACATCGAGAGCCGTGGCGGCGTCGAGACCGGCGCCTGGCGCGGCCAGGTCGACCGTCCCGGCGAGTAATCGCTGAAGAGCGGCCGCTCGGACATCCGGGCGGCCGTTCAGTGCCCGTCGGTACGGCGTACGGTCAGCCCGCCGACCGAGGACCGGGCATGCAGCACATACCGGTCCGGAGCCGGCGGAGCGTCTTTGTTCAGCGCGAGACGCAATGTCACGCCCCGCGGGACGCGGATGATCAGCGTGCCGACGCCGCCGGTGAGCGTCAGCGGGACGGAACCGCGAGGCTCGGACAGGCGCATCTCGACCAGGCCGGAGGGGCCCACGTCGAGCCGGGTGACGTGGCCCCGGGCCAGATCGAGCTGCTGCTCCCCCGCGCCGGCCGGCAGGCGGATGTCCCACCGCACAGCCCGGTTGAGCACGATCCGCACCTCGTTCGGCCCGTCATCGCCGGTGGGCACCAGAGTGGTCCGGACGAGTCCCGCCCGACGACTCACCCGCGGCTCCAGCCCCGCGCCGGCCGGCGTACTGATGCGGTAGAGCAGGCCGGGAATATTGGCCAGCACGAGGCGCACGCGCGACGAGGCGTCCACTACGGTCAGTAAGGCTCGAGTACGCTCGTAGAGCGGCCCGGTCACGATGTGTGCAAGCGGTTCAGACGGTGCGGCGGCCGGCTCAGCCCTCGCACAACCAGCGGCAACCAGCACGCTGACCAGCAGCAACGCGATTATTGAGCGGCGGTGACGCAAGACTGAGGGCACGATCGGACAACGCAGAATCGGCCGAACGGGTGACGGCGATCCGCCCATTGCGGGCAAGACTGTCCGAATGCGTTCTGCTGGTTTTCTCTCCGAACGTCAGCGTCGTCTCGCCTGGGTCGGTTTCCTGCTGGCCGCCTTCCAGGCCCCGTTGGCGGCGAAGCTGATCGAAGACGCGTCCTGGCTCTTCGCCGTGGTCGTGGCCCTCGTCGTCGCGACCGTCATCCTCGCCGACGACGCGCAACGCCGCCGTCCGACCCAGCCGTCTCAGCCTTCCCAGGCGGAGTAAGGCCGGCTTCCGAGGCGGAGTGAGGCCGGTCTTCCCGGACGGAGTAAGGCCGGTCCGCCGCCGCTCCTTGAGCCCGGCCTCGCGCAGCGGCACGACCGCCTCGCCTTCCGCGCGTTCGAAAGCTTCAACCGAGCTGCACCGATCCGGAGCACCGTTCGATACCCGAGGCTTCCTAATGTTCCTCCCATGAATGGTTTGTTCAGCGGCGCCGCCGCCCGTGCCGCCCTCCGATCCGCCCACGCCAGCCTGGCCGACCTGCACGACACCATCGGTTTCAGCGGCCTCGACGCGGCCGACGCCAACCCCGGCCTGATGGCCCTCGTCGACCAGCACGCCGCCGGCATCCGCGACAGCCTGTCGTCGGACGCCCGTCCCCTCACCCCGGTCCTGCTGGCCGCCTACGCCGAGGGCGTGCGCGACGCCGCCTTCACCCACGGCTGGCGCCCGCCGGTCGACACCATCAACTGGGCCGCCAACGACTGGGTCCTACGCCGCCTGCTGGCGGTCTGCCTCCTGGCTCGCATGCTCCCCCAGCTCTGACCATCCGTTGACCGCCCGCTGACAACCTTTCATCGAGGGCCGGTGCCGTTCGTCGGCACCGGCCCTTTTACTGCTCAAGATCAAAATCATGCGGTACGCGTCGTGTCGAGCCCAGGGCCACGCAGGAACCGCCAGTCGTCCCCTCCCGGCCGTAACTCACGACCGGCCCGGCCGCGTCGGATCTCCGCGCCGAACTCGGCCGCGTTCGCCGCTCACCATCCAGCCATGCCGATCCGGCGATGATCAACGGGGGCCGCGGCCTGGCCGCCTCGCTACGGCACGCGCACGAGTTCGGGGTCGTACCGTCAAGAATCGGACGGATGGTCGGTGCGGCATCGTCCGAACGGCGGAGTAGGGATACTCTTTTCGCATGGCCGGGACGGGTGGGGTGATCCCCTCAGTGATGCCCGCTTTGCCCGCGCAGCCTGTCGCGGCTCCGGCGGGCCGTCCGAGCTGCGCCGACCTGGTGCACGGCCGCGACTGGGGCGACAGCGAGCTCGGCCTCCGCGACCATTGGGACCCGGCCGTCTCGGCGACCGTCGAGCTGGTTCTCGCCTCCCCCATGCCGATGGCCTACAGCCACGGCGACGGCTTCCTGCTGATCTACAACGACGCGTACGCGGATCTGATCGGCTCTTTGCATCCCGCCGCGCTGGGTCAGCCCGCCGCCGAGGTCTTCGGCGATCTGTGGCAGACGCGGGGCTTCGGCGGGGCCGTCGAGGAGGTCTACCGCAGCGGCCGCCCCTTCCTCGAGGCCGAGACCCCGCTCACCGTCGCGCGTGGTCTGAGCGACCGGCCCGAGCAGGCGTTCTTCACCCGCGGCCACTCCGTCGTGCGCGACCTGCGCGGCACGATCACCGGCGTGCTGACCGTCGCCGCCGAGACCACCCAGGTGACTCGCCGGCTGCAGAGCCTCGGCGATCTCACCTCGCGGCTGGCCGGCGCGCTGACCGTCGACGACGTGGCCCGGGTCGTGCTGGGCTACGCGACGACCTCGTTCGACGTCGATCACTGTGCCTTCGCGGTCGACGAGGGCGGGGCCTACCGCTACGTGCGCCGCATCCGGGGCGAGATGCTCGACGAGGCCGACGAGCGGCTCCCGCCGCTATGGAAGAGGCTGGCCGGCAACCCGCAGGCGCCTCTGGTCGCCGCCGCCCAGTCCGGGCGTCCCACGTTCATACCCGATGGGGAGCCTTTGCGGCACGTCGCCACCGATCGGCATGAGCGGCGCATCCGGGCCCTGGCCGCGCTGCCCCTGCGCACGCCTTCGCTGACCGGCGCGCTGACCATCGGTTATCGCGCGGCGCACACCTGGTTGCCGGCCGAGCGGGCACTGCTCGACGCGGCCGCCCGGCTGGTCGCGCAGGCCGCCGAGCGGGCCCGCCGGTTCGAGGCGCAGCACGGCACGGCCCAGCTCCTGCAGCGCAGCATGCTGCCCGAGCACCTGCCCGAGCTGGAGACGTTCCGCATCGCCGCCCGCTACGACGTGGGCGTCGACGGCAACGCGGCCGGTGGCGACTTCTACGACGCGTTCCGGCTGATCGACGGCCGGCTGGCGATGGTGCTGGGCGACGTGGCCGGGCACGACGTGCGGGCGGCCGCGGTGATGGGCCAGGTCCGGGCCGCGCTGCGGGCGATGGCGCTGACCGATCCGGCGCCACCGAGCGTGCTGGCGGGTCTCGACCGGCTGGTCGGGTCGCTGGGTGCCGAGTCGCGTAACGAGGAGATCTTCGTGACCGTCGTCTACGGGGTGCTCGACCCGGCCGACGGCACGATCACGATGGCCAGCGCGGGGCATCCGCCGCCGGTGCTGCGCCGGGCCGGGCAGGGTGGCGAGATGCCCACGGCCGAGCTGGTCAAGGTGCCGCCGGGCGCTCCGCTGGGGCTGGGCGGGCGCTGGCAGACGGGCCAGGTGCGGCTCGATCCGGGCGACACGATCCTGATGTTCAGCGACGGCGTCGTCGAGCGGCGCGGCCACGCCCTCAACAAGGGACTCGACGACCTGGTGGCGGCCGTTGCCGGGGCGGGGAGCGGCGACCCGCGCAACCTCTGCTCGCTGGCGACCTCGGCGGTGGCCGGCGCGACCGACGACGACGTCGCGGTGCTGGCGGTCGAGCGGGCGGTGGCGATGAGCCGGTCGGCGACGATGCTGGTGCCGGCCGAACCGACGGGCCCGAGCCGCGTACGTCAATGGATGACCACCCACCTGCGGGGCTGGACGGTCCCCGATCCGGTGATCGGCGCGGCCATCCTCTGCACCAGCGAGCTGACCACCAACGCGTTGTTGCACGCCGGCACCCCCGCGCAGGTGCACATCGACCTGAACGCCGAGCGGTTGCTGGTCTCGGTGGCCGACACCGGCACCC
>DASRYP010000241.1:0-4308 GCA_035687165.1 Actinoplanes sp.
ACTGCGCCTCGAAGTTGGGGTTGCGCTCCGCGTCCATCTCAGGCGGTTGCCGGGGCAGCTTGCCGGCGCAGGCGGTGTACGCGGCCTTGGGCTCCCCGCTGCGGTCGAGGATGCGCGTGGTGCCCGCTGCGGCAGGCTGGTTCATGTTGATCTTCACTCCGTGTGCGACCAGACAGTCCTCGTAGGCGGTGAAGAGCCGGTTCGCCTCCTCGTCGCTGCTGTCCATGCGGAGCTGCGGGCGCCCGTCGTTCGCCGGGGAGGGCTTCGCGCTGGTCGCGGCCGGCGGGGCGCTCGCCAGGGACGCGACCTGATCCTTTGACGCGTCCGACTTGTCGGCGCCACACGCGCCGGTGAGCAGAACGAGGGCAATCAGGGCGATGCGTGTTTTGGACATGGCGAGCACTGTGCCGATCACTTGTCAGGAACCTGTTGTGATCCGGTAGCCCGTACGTTCTGTGCCGATTCGAGCGGGAGCCACGGCCTAGACTCGCTGCCGTGTGTGCGTACGTGCTGGTCGCCGAGGACGACCCCAAGCAGGCCGAGCTCGCCCGTCGCTACCTCGAGCACGAGGGCCACGCCGTGGTGGTGGTCGGCGACGGCCGGGCGGCGCTGGAGGAGGCCCGGCGCAACCCGCCCGACCTGCTGGTCCTCGACCTGATGATGCCCAAGGTCGACGGTCTGGACGTGTGCCGCATCCTGCGCCGCGAATCGGACCTGCCGGTGCTCATGCTGACCGCCCGCGCCGCCGAGGAGGACCTGCTGCTCGGCCTCGACCTGGGCGCCGACGACTACCTGACCAAGCCGTACAGCCCGCGCGAGCTGGCCGCCCGCATCCGCACCCTGCTGCGGCGGACCCGGCAACCGGCGCGGCCGGCCGACCCGGTGCTGCGGGTGGGCAACCTCCAGGTCGATCCGGTACGCCACGAGGTGCGCGCCGACGGGCGGCCGGTGACCTGCACGCCGGGCGAGTTCCAGCTGCTCGAGGCGCTCGTCGCCGAGCCGGGCCGGGTGTTCACCCGCGACCAGTTGCTGCGCCGGCTGCACGGCTTCGACGCGTACGTCACCGCTCGCACGGTCGACGTGCACGTGATGAACTTGCGCCGCAAGATCGAGCAAGACCCCCAGCACCCCGTACGCCTGCTGACTGTCTACGGCGTCGGCTACAAACTGGCCGATGGCTGACCGCCGCCCCCGGGGCAGCCTGCTGCTGCGGCTCCTCGTGCTCTCCGCGATCGTCTCCCTGCTCTCGGTCGCCGCGACCGCCTGGCTCGCGGTCCGCACCACCACCCAGGCCATCCAGCAGGAGCAGAGCCAGGCGCTCAGCGACGACGCGCGCATCTACGACGCCGTCCTCGGCTATGCGGCCACCCACGCCGACTGGGCGGACGTCGCGCCGCTGATCAGCTCGCTCGCCTCCCGGACCGGGCATCGGATCGCCCTGACCGACCGCGCCCGCGCCCCCATCGCCGACTCCGCGAGCGGCCCCCTGCCGACCCGCGCCTCGGCCACCGTCGATCCGCTCAGCCTCGACCCGAACCTGGTCGCGGCGGGCACGGGCCGCATCGATCCCCGTGCCGTCGGGCCGTTCCGGCTCACCGCCGCCGAACGGGCCACCCTGCAGGACGCTGCCACCCGGGTGGTCGGCTGCCTGCGCGAACCACCGGCCGCCCCGGCCCAGAACGACAGCCGCACGGTCACCCGCGACGCCGAGATCGTCGATGAGCCCAGCGGCCGCCCCCACCTCGTGATCGCCGGCGGTGAGTCCGTCGTCGACCTCACCTGCGCCGAACCCCGCGCCGCGCTGGCCGAGCCGACCGCGACCGAGACCCGCGCCCTGAACCAGCTCAGCGCCCTGACCAACGTCTGCCTGAGTCGGCAGCGGATCCCGGCCGTCCAGGTCGGCCTGCAGAACACGTGGATCTGGGTCGGCCCGGACTCGGCCCGCACCGGTAAGGCCCACACCGCCGCGGTCACCGACTGCCTGGCCGGCGCCCGCCGCGAGCAGTTGGCCCGCTACGTCGCCCCGCCCGTACTGCTCTTCGTGACCACCCCCGGCCGCCCCGCCAGCCCCGGCTTCGACCTGTCGGCGGCCAACCGGGCCCGGATCATCGGCGTGGCCGGGCTGGTGCTGCTGATCGCCGTCGCGGTCACCACCCTCGTCGGGATGCGGCTGGTGCGGCCGCTGCGCGCGCTGACCGCCGCGGCCGGACGGATGCGCGACGGGGACGCCGGCGCTCAGGTCGAGGTGGTCGGGCGCGACGAGATAGCCCGGCTCGGCGCGGCCTTCAACGACATGGCCGAGCGGCGCCGGCACGTCGAACAGCTGCGCCAGGCGATGGTCGGCGACGTCGCGCACGAGCTGCGGACGCCGGTGACGAACATCCGGGGCTGGCTCGAGGCCGCGGAGGACGGCGTGGTGCCGCTCGACCGCGATCTGGCGTCGTCGCTGCTCGAGGAGGCCCTGCTGCTGCAGCACGTCATCGACGACTTGCAGGACCTCGCCGCCGCCGACGCGGGGGAGCTGCGGCTGTACCCGCGACCGGTCGAGGTGGCCGAACTGCTGAGCGCGGTCACGGAGTCGTTCGCCCGCTCGGCCGAGCGGGCCGGCGTCGCGCTGACGGCCGCGGCGCCGCCGGTGACCGCGGTCCTGGACCCGATCAGGCTGCGTCAGGCCCTGGGCAACCTGGTCGCCAACGCGATCCGGCACACCCCGCCCGGCGGCCGGGTGACGCTCTCGGCCCGGACGGTGGACGGGCAGTTGATCCTCGACGTGACCGACACCGGACCGGGCATCCCGGCCGAGCAGCAGGCCGTGGTCTTCGAACGCTTCTGGCGGGCCGAGCCCTCCCGCAACCGTCGCACCGGCGGTAGCGGGCTGGGCCTCTCGATCGTCCGGAAGCTGGCCGAGGCCCACGGTGGCACGGTCGCGGTGACCAGCGCGCCGGGCGCGGGGGCCACCTTCACTCTCCGGTTGCCGGTAGTGCCCGCCCGCCTCCGGTCCGCCCCGCCGCCGTGACTCAGCCGGCCGGGACCAGGGGCTCGGCGGCCCGCATAGCGTAGGGCCCGGCCGCCTCCGCCAGTCGTCCGACGCCGGGCAGCCCAGTCAGTCGTTGCAGCAGGGCGTGCTCGCGGCGCCGCCGGCTCGGCCCGCCGACGCCGAGAATTCCTTCCAGACCCCCGACGGACGCGGCATCTTGCGCGTGGTCATAACGTGAGAGGCATGGAACTCGGACTGAGCGGTAAGCGGGTTGTCGTGACCGGCGCGGGGCGTGGGATCGGGCTGGCGATCACGCGAGCCTTCGCGGCCGAGGGGGCGATCGTGGTGGCCGGGTCGAGGCGGGCGACCGCCGAGCTCAAGGAGCTGGCGAACGTCACGCCGGTGGAGGTCGACCTGGGCGAGCCGGAGGGCCCGCAACGGCTCGTCGCGGCGGCCGGCGACCGGATCGACGTGCTGGTCAACAACGTCGGGGTCGCGTCGCCGCGCACCGGGGGCTTCCTCGAGGTCACCGACGACATGTGGGCGAACACCTGGAACCTGGACATGATGGCGACGGTCCGCGCGATCCGGGCGGCGCTACCGCGGATGCTCACGCACGGCGGCACGATCGTGAACACCGGTTCGGTCAACGCCCGCCTGCCCGACCCGCTGGTGGTCGACTACTCGGCGGCCAAGGCCGCGCTGACCAACCTGGCCAAGTCGCTCTCCAAGGAGTTCGGCCCGCGCGGCATCCGGGTCAACACGGTCGCGCCCGGCCCGGTCGCCACCGACCTGTGGCTCGGCGAGGGCGGCGTCGCGGCGACCGTCGGCGCCGCCACCGGCGCGAACCCGAAGGAAGTCGCGGCCGGGGCGGCGGCCCAGATGGTCACCGGTCGGTTCACCCGGCCGGAGGAGGTCGCCGACCTGGCGCTGCTGCTGGCCGGCGACCGCGCCGGAAACGTGACCGGTGCCGAGTTCACCATCGACGGCGGCCTGATCACTACGCTCTGACCCCGGTCGGCCAGCCGCCGGGCGCGTCGGCCACCGCCGGGAGCGGTCGCGCTCGATGATCGCCGAGGGGACGGGCGCGTGGCCGAAAGAACACCGGGCTGACCGTGCCGAGCTCGCCCCGTCGACGGCGGATACAGTCGTTCGCGGCCGCCGTCGGAAGGGGACAGAGTCGGAAGGGGACAGAACAGGTGTCACAAGGTCCCCGGCGGCTCAGCGCGCACCGGATGGCCCTCGCGCTGGCCCTGGTCTCCGCGGGACCGCCCCTGGTGGTCCACAACGGCTGGCCGGGCCTGATCGTGGCCGTGATCGCCGCGGCCTAC
>DASRYP010000242.1:0-7246 GCA_035687165.1 Actinoplanes sp.
TGGTGGTCTTCCGCCCAGTCGTCGCCGACGAAAAGCACTCCAGGTCTCCGCTCTGCCACGGGTCCATGTCAGCAGCCCGCGGAAGACTCCAGCGCCCTAGTGGACCAGTGCTCACGCCAACGCGCGGCGGGCACGACACCCCATCAGCCGTTCGTCTCCCGACCACAGGCGGGGGCACGCTCTGACCCCAGGACTCGACATCGGTCCAGGCGATGGGAGTGCTCACCCGCCCGCGGCTACCAGGCACCGAGTCTGCCAGCGGCTAACCCGGTAGCTCCCATTAGGCGATGGCGACGGCGCACAGCCGTGCGCGGTTGTGCAGGGTGCGCAGGTACATGCTGGCGTCGTTGAGGTACCGGAGCCGGTCGGCTGCGGTGTCGGTGGCGGGCCGCATGATGCGTCCGTCGGTGGTGATCAGCGCGTCGCCGACGAGGGCGGCTCGCCAGTAGAGGCCCGTGTAGGTGGCCTCGCCGGCCTGGTAGAGCGACAGCTCGTACGGGTCGAAGAGATGGCCGCCGTTGAAGGCGAGCATTGCTAGGACGCGGGGCTGCTGCTCGAAGCGGCGACGGGCTTCGGCCAGGCTGACCTTGTTCGGGTCGGCGTGGTGCTGGGCGAGGAAGTCCTCCCAGAGCCGGGCGGGCTTGGTCGTGGCGTTGATGTGGTAGTCCCAGGCGCGCCAGCGGGCGGTGGCCTCGTTCGCGGCGATCATGGACATGCCGGGAAGGTCGAGTCGGCTCTTGCGGCCTCCGGCGGCGAGGGTGATGGCGCCGAACTTGCGGGCGGCGTCGAGCAGGTAGTAGCCGAGGAATCGGGTCAGCCAGCCGATGAACTTGCGGTGCCGCACGCGGAAGCGGCGGGCGGGGGTGCCGTTGGCGTTCATGAGGTCGTTGACCTTCTCACTGGCTGCGAACCAGTCGGCGTCGTCGCCGGGGTTGAAGCAGACGGTGACGATCTGGTCGGTGAGGGGGTTGTTGGTGGGCATGGCGGTGCTCCCTTCGCGAAGCGGGTTGGGGGTGGTGGTGCGGGGTGGTGCCACCGGATCGCGGCGTCTGGACCGGCGGGAAACTGCCGAAAAGGAATGCGCGGGGCGCAGATCACGAGCCGACCGAAGAGGTGGGCAAGGGGTGAGCTGGGCCGGGCGCGGCAGTCCCGCGAGGCGGGTCGAGACGGGCGGCGGTGCGAACAAAAAGGAAAGAGAAGAAGCTGCACCGTAGCTTCGTGATCTGACAGCACCGCCTCTGTCAGGATTCGCGATCATGCCCGTGACCTGGACTGACAGATCCTGGTGTGGAGCTGTCAGCGCTTGTCAGGGCAGGAAAACGCCGTCGCCGTAGTTGGGGTTGGCTGCCAGGGCTTCGCCGTGATCGCTGGGCAGCTCGGTGAGTGCCACCCGGCTCGTGGTGCCGCGGGCGAGCCAGACGCGGGCGGCGGGATCGGCGGCGTGGGTGGCGGTGGCGACCGGGACGCCCGTGTGCTCGCCGGGCAGCAGCCGGTGCAGATGTTCTTCACGTTGCTCGCTGCCGAGCCAGAACAGCACCGGATATCGGGTGCCGCCACTGTCCCGGATGAACGTCGCGTACTTCGCGAGTTTCGCCACGACCCGGCTGCCGAGGGCTTCGCTGCCAGTATCGGTCTCCAGGAAGAAGCCGACCGTGACGGCGCCGGCGGTCCAGAGGCCGTGCCCGTCGGCGGTGACTTTTCGGAACTGGTTGTGGGTGACCTGCTCGGACCACCACCGATCGAGGCGGGCGTCGTCGTGCCGGCGGGCGTGCTCGCTCAGACGCACGAAGAACTCGTTGGTCAGCACGAGGTGGGTCAGATGCGGGTTGGCCGACAGCCGTTGCACGGTCTGGTTGCTTGATCGGGCGGTGGGCTCGGGCCGTTGGTGGGCGGCGGCCTGGAAACGTTGCCCGTTGTAGCCGAGCGTCCAGTGCCACGGCTGGCTGCCGCCTCCGTCGCGGGAGAACCGGAACCGTTCGATCAGGCCGAGGGCGGCCAGCTCGTTGAGCCGGATCTGGCAGGTGCGCCGTGCGGTGAACAGCATGCGGTGGATCTGGCCGGTGGTCAGGACCTGGTGGTCGTCGAGGAGCTGGAGCAAGAGCCGGTCACGGCTGGTGATGTGGGGATAGATGGACAGCAGGCTGGCCGTGCGAGAGAGCGGCATAGACGTCACCCCCGGTGGGAGAAGGACACCCTGTAGGGAGTCTGGACGTGTGGATCTTGACATTGGGGTCGCCGGTGGCCGGGTGTGCCCAGCTCAGGTACCTGACAAGCGACGGGCAGGGGGCTCGTCTGGGGTCTCGTGTCGCAGACACCCCCAAACGAGCCCCCGATGCCGCACCCGGACGAGCCCCCGAACGCAGCCGGTTGTCAGCGGTCCCGGTCGGTCATACGCCGCTTCATCACCGTGCGCGCCAACTGCTGCATTGGCGGCTCCTCCCCGGCGGGCGTGTTCGCGGCGGCGCACGCTTGCCGGATCGCGGTCGGCTCCCCGTCGGGTTCTGGCGGCGGGTTGGTGACGAAGGTGAACGCCGGGAGTTCCCGGTTGTCCACCAGCACCCGGGCCACGGCGGTGAACACGTCAAGGTGGGCGAGGTCGTGCTCATCCACTTCGGGTTTGGTGTGCCGCGACAACTCCCGCGCGTCGGCCGGGTCGACGTTGAAGATCGCCTTGGTGCGGGCGTTCGCGCTGATCGCCGCGGCGACGTCCTTCGGCAGCTGGGCGAGGTCCTGGTGGGCCATGACCAGGCCGAGCCGGTAGCCGCGCGCCTCGGCCAGCATGTCGCCGACGGAGCCCGGCAGGGTGAGGAAGTTCTGCACCTCGTCCACGTACAACGTGGCGTCCTTGCGCTGGTCTTCACCGATCGCGGCGCGGGCGATGGCGGCCTGCCACACCCGGGCGACGATCAGCGAGCCGAGGATCCGGCTGGTCTCCTCACCGAGTTGGCCTTTCGGTAGCCGGCACAGCAGCACCCCGCCGTCGAGGACCTTGCCCATGTCGAACGAGCTATGGGCGTTGCCGATCACGTTCTTGACGAAATCCCGCAGCAGGAACGCCCGCAGCCTCGCCAGGACCGGGGCGATGACCTGGCCGCGGAACTGCTCGTTGATGCCGTCGTACCAGATCCAGAACCCGCCGAGCCCGTCCGGGTCATCCAGGCCCTGGGTGAACCGGCCGCGGAACTGCCGGTCCTGCAGCAGCGACGGCACCAGGCTCAGCGTGGGTTTGGCGTGCCGCATCAGGGTCAGGCACGCGACGCGCATGGTGTCGTCCATGCGCGGCCCCCACTGGCCCTGGAAGATCTTCGCGAAGATCCCGACCAGGTTGTCCACCGCGAGATGCGGATCGCCCTGGTCATCGAGGGGGTTGAAACACGCCGGGTTCTCCTGGTCCGGATCGATGATGTGGATGCGGCCGGCGTAGGAGGCCGGGAGCCGGTCAAGGATGTCGTTGATCAGGTCCCCACGGGGGTCGATGACCACGGTCCCGCGCCCGGCCTTGATGTCGCCGAGGATCAGATTCAGCAGCAAGGTCGACTTGCCGACGCCGGTCTTGCCGACCACGTGCATGTGCTGCCGCGAGTCGACTACCTTCAGGCCGACCTTGTGATGCCCGACCTGCGAGCGGCCCAGCATCTTCACGCCGCGGCCACCGCTGGGGACCTGCACCGGCGCCGGCACCGCCTTGGCCCGAGCCCGATCCAAGCCGGGAACCGCAAGGTCCTGCGGCAGCGCGGCGAGCGCCGCGAGCTCCGGCACGGTGGCCAGGAACCCGCGCCTCAGGCGCCGCCCGGAGAGGGTGGCTACCGGGTGCGGCATCTTCATCCGGCGCAGCCGGTTCGGGCCGGTATACGCGGCGGCAGCCGAGGCGATCGTGTGCCCGAGCCCGATCAGCCGCCGCCGGACCTCCTCGGCCCGTTGCGGCGTGGGCGGATTCTTGTCCGCCTGCGCGGCGACCGCGAACCTGATCGCGATCTCGAAGTGCGGCACCCGCATCGCCTTCTCGACCACCGTGCGCGCCTCGGCCCCGGCGACCGGATCCCGGACCTCCGGTCGGGAGGCAGAGCGGGTCGTGGTGGCCGGCCGGGAGGGGCCGGGAAGGAAGACCTCGAGCAACCACAGCAGCGGTTCGATCGCCAGCCGGGCCGCACTGGCGGCGCGGGTCGCCGGGTCGGGCCGCCCATGCGGATGGTTGGTTGAAGTGGCCGCCGATCGGCGAGCTGCCCGCACGCGGCGGGCCGATGCCGGGCGGGCCAGCACCTGCACGCACGCGTACTCGCGGTGCCAGACCTCGGCCCCAGCCGACAACAGCGCCCGCAACGGGTCCGCGTCATGCTCCACACGCAGCGGCAGCACGTCGGCGTGCTGAGGCCAGTGCGCTCCGCCCGCCTGCTCGCCCACCTCGGCGGGGATCGGTGCTTCCGCGTCCTCGACCGTGAGGGTCGCGGCGGGCCAGGCCGCGCGGACGGCGGCTTCGACCGCGCCGGGCGGCACCGTGCCGGGCACCCACACCCGGATCGCCAGGGCGCGGCCAGTCCACGTGTACTCCCAGCCGACATGCGGGTAGCCGTAGATCCTGCGCCGCCACACCGACGGCGTGAGGACGCCAACCAGGGTGGTCCAGAACGCGGCGGCGGCCTCGGCGGTGACCTCCGGCGGCGCGGCGATCGTCACCCAGCGAGCGCCGGTGACGAACCGGCGGTGCCGCCAGTTGAGCAGTTGATCGTGGCCGAACACCGCCGCGACGATCATCGCGGCGGCGACGAACCCGAGCCACGGCCGCGCCACGACCCAATGCGCGAGGTGCGTGGGCCAGGTCGGTGCGGTGATCATGCGGTCACCTCGCCGATCCCCGTGACGGCAATCCGGTGTTCGGCCGCCGAGCCGACGCTTCGAAACGGGATCCGCGATCGGCCAGCAACGAGCAGGCCCTCCCCGCGCGACGCGGCCAACAACATCCGCGCCTCCCCGGCGGTCAGGCCGAATGCCTCGGTGACGGCGTCGATCGACTGGGTGGACTGGCGCATCAGCACCTGGGTCGCGGCGTTGGAGACCACGGCCAGGCCGAGATCGGTCGACAGGACGTCGGCGGCGTCCTGGGTGATCACGCATAGCCCGGCGAGGCGCTTGCGGGCAGCCTTGGACATCCGGAACAAGAACCGTGCGCCTTCGCCGTCGCGCATCAGAAGCCAGGCTTCGTCCACCACCACGAGCTGTCGCCGCCGGCGTCCGCTGGTGGCCGGAGCGTCGATGCTCGACCAGATGGCATCCAGCGCCAGCAGCGTGCCGACCGTGCGCAGTTCGTCCGGCAGGTGCCGCAGTGACCAGACCACGAGGTGGCCGCCCGGGGCGGCGGTGGTGGGGCCGTCGAACAGGCTGGAGAAGTTTCCGACCGTCCACGGGGCGAGTCGTGCGGCGAGCTGCGCGGCGGCCGGATCGGTGTCCTCGGCCAGCGTCGCGGCGAGGTCGCGCAGCAGCGGGGCCGGTCTACTCCAGGTGGTTGGGTCGGCGTTGATCCCGGCCTTGTTGTAGGTGGCGGTGATGGCACGGTCCAGGGCGGCTCGCTCGGCCGGCGGCTGTGTCGCGCCGAGCATGACGGAGATCAGCGTGTGCAGGTAGAGGCCACGCCGGGTGAGTGCGTCGGGCCGGTCGTCGGCGGTCAGGTCGAGCGGGTTGACCCGCACATCTGGCAGGCCGAGCTGCACGACCGTGCCGCCGACGTGTTCCGCGAGCGGTGTGTACTCGTCTTCCGGGTCGATGACCGACACCGTCGTGCCCTGGTACAGGTTGCGCAGGACTTCCAGCTTGACGAAGTACGACTTCCCGGCCCCGGACCGGGCCAGCACCACGCTGTTGTGGTTGTCCTGTGTCCACCGGTTCCACAGCAGGACGCCGTTGCTGGTGGTGTTCAGCCCGTAGAGCACGCCGTCGGGTGCGGTCACGGTTCCGGGGGCGGGGGCGGCGAGGTCGGCCGAGGCGAGCGGGAACGCCGCCGCGAGGGCGGTGGTGTCGAGGATGCGCCGCATCCGTAGCGGGTCCACGCCTACCGGCAGGGTGGAGATCCAGCCCTGCTGATGGCGGAACGTGGCTGGTTGCAGGTCCAGCAGCACGGACGCAGCAGCTGACTTCACCCCCGCCGTGACGGTACGCAGTTCGTCGAGGTCGCGGGCGTGGATGGTGACGTAGATGCCGGTGTCGAACAGCTTCGCCGCGCCACGGGCGACCCGTTCGGCGAGGTCGGCGGCGTCGGAGGCCGCCGCCTCGATGAGGGGGTCGCCGAGGCGGCCGGAATCGGCGTCCAGGCGGCGTGACGATTCCAGCCGGGCGCGCTGGCGTTTGAGCATCGGCGCGGCCAACTGGGGTGCGACCGGGGTGATGTGGACGGCGACGTCGACCCGTGCGGGGTAGGACAGCAGCGGGTCGAGCCAGGCCGGGCCGACCTCGGCCGGGTAGCCGCACACGACGAAGGTCGCGGCGTAGCCGTCGCCGACCTTGACGTGTGCCGGGGTGACCGACAGTGCCGCCGGGGACGGTATGCCGTCGGCGGCGGTGACGTTTTTCGTGGACTTCAACAGGCTCACGGTGTGCTCCGTACGGTGATGGGGGCGCCGGGCACCGCGCGGGGGCCAGGCGCTGGAGGGTTGAAGGGGTCGACGGCGTTGGCCAGGGCCGCGGCGACGGCCGGCCCGTCCAGCGCGGCGGCTTCGACGCCGAGGCCGGACAGCGCGCGTACCGCGGCGTCGGCGGCGTGCTCGCCGGTGACGACCGCGAGGACCTGGCGGCGCAGCGGATCACGCTCGGCGTCGAGGTCGAGCAGGAACCCGGCGTAGTCGTCGGCAGCGGTCTGCAGCGCCGGGTGCGGCAGGCGCGGCGCGAAGTCGGCGGTCGCCTGCGCGTACACGCTCAGGTCATGCCGTTGCGCGGCGACGAGCAGTTGGGCCGGGCCGGTCAGAGAGTTGAGGAACCGGCCGAACCCGTCCAGCAGCGCGCCTTGCTCGCCGCCGGTGCGCAGGTGGATGTTCGTGGTGCCGCAGGCGATGAGCACCTTCGCGGTGCCTTCGCTGGTGAGCACTCCGGCCGGGCTGATGCTCGTGACCGGGGAGCGCAGCGGCGCCGGGATGCTCGGTTTGCCGGCCATGGCGGCGACCGAGCTGGCTCTCGGCTGTCCGGGGGTGAGAGTGCGCGGGCTGTGCGACATCGTGAAGCCGTGCTTCAGCCACACGTTCAGTGGCAGTCCGTCGCGGCG
>DASRYP010000243.1:0-2477 GCA_035687165.1 Actinoplanes sp.
CACCGCGACCGTCGACGCCAGCCGCACGTGGCCGAGGTCGAACGCGTGCAGCGCGACCCCCAGCGGCTCGAGCAGGGCGCCGTCGTCGTCGGAGAGCTGGTCGGGTAACCGGTGCAGCCGGGTCGCCGGCCAGGTCAGGAACTGGCGCAGGCCGCCATCCGTCTTACCGTGCCCGGCGAAGACGATGTTCAGGCAGAGATTGGGGTCCCCAGCCAGGCAGGGCTCGCAGTGGTGGCACGGGACGGCCGGGTCGATCGCGACCCGGACGCCGTCATCGGGCCCGCCGCGGATCACGCCGGCCATCTCGTGCCCGAGCACGAGCGGATCCCCGGTGACCGCGTCGCCGATGCCGCCCTCGGTGAACCAGTGCAGGTCGGACCCGCAGATCCCGACCGAGGTCACCTCGACCAGCCGCTCGTCGGGACCGGGGACGGGCTGCGGCTCGGTGTGCAACCGGACGTCACCGGCGCCGTGCAGGCGGGATACCAGCATCTCGACCCCTTCCGAGAAGAGATGGGGCCGCGCTGAGGCAACAGCGCGACCCCGGCCTTGCGGCAAACCTAACCCTTGACGGCGCCCGCGGTCATGCCCGCGACGATGCGCTTGGTGAAGAACAGGAGACGATGCGCTTGGTGAAGAGCAGGAACAGCAGCAGCGACGGGATCGTGCTCAGCAGAATGTCCATGAAAAGCAGGATGTCCGGCGTCGAGTACGAGTGTGGGGGCGTCAGTTTTGGCTGAAGAGCAGGTCCAGGTGGGCGTCCAGGGCGTCCAGGGCCTGGTCGGGGGGTATTGGCCGCCGAGCAGGTAGACGCCGAGGCCCTCCATCAGGGCCAGCAGGCCGGCGGCCGCTCGGTGGTCGCCGGTGGGGAGCAGGGTTGCGATGAAGTCGACGAACTGGGCGGTGCTCGGGCGCAGCTCGGCCGAGGCGGAGGGGCGAACGGCCGTGTAGGCGAGGAAGGCCAGCGCGACCCGGCCCTCCTCGCGGGCCGCGTCGCCCAGCGGCAGCAGCGCGGCGATCACCGTGCGCAGCAGGAGCCGAGGGGCGGGAGAGCTGCCCAGTGCGGTCACGGCGGCGCGGACGCGGGCCTCGCTGCGTTCGCTCACTGCGGCCAGGGCGAACGACATCATCTCGTCCTTGGTGTGGAAGTAGTGCTGGACCAGGCCCGCCGAGACGCCGGCGGCCGCGGCCACATGTCGCAGGCTCCTCGACCGGGTCGGCTGTCCCCTTCGGCAGCAGGAAGAGGTCGCGCCGGGTGGCTGCCTCGCGGCGCAGATCATTCACGGTCGGTCTCCGACGACGGTAACTGTGCCGGCCGCGCCGTCGACGGTGACGATCTGGCCGGTACGGAGGTGGCGAGTGGCGCCGGGGACGCAGATGGCGGCGGGCAGGCCGTACTCGCGGGCGACCGTCGGTCCGTGGGCCATGACCGCGCCGGTGGCGGCGCATCTCGGCGAGCCGATAGAGACCCGCGAACTTGCCCGCCTCGCGCAACCCGGCCAGCCGGCGGGCCCGACCGAGCAGGAAAACGGCGAGGCGCCCGCGTACGGGCCGGCGGCGCCCGGCCCGCTCCCTCAGCTCCCGCAGGGTCGCTTCGGCCTGTTCGCCGGCGCGCGCGAAACGACGGTCGGGTGCCTGATCAGGGTCGGTGACCTTCCGCAGGGTGGCCAGGGCGGCGTGGACCGGGGTGGGGTCCTCGGACCAGCGCGGCACCCCGACGTCGACCTCGGCGGCCGCGCGGTGCCCGTACGTCCGGAGGACGTCTGCAAGGTCATTTTTCGACCGTGCGACCTCCCAGAGCGCGAGATCCATCTCGATCGTGACGTTGTGCGGCATGCCGCCGAGCACAGCCGTGGTCAGCTCGCGGCCGTCGTCGGCGGACGCCCGGCGGAGGCGTTCGATCTCCTCGTTCAGCCGGAGCCGGGCGCGGTCGGGACGGGCCAGCGCGCCGAGCACCCCGCGGAGGGCGCGACCGGCGGGAGGCCTGGCGCTGCCGCGTCGCCGGCTCGTCCGGGTCGGCGCGAACCGCGGGTCGTCGAGCACGTGACGCATCGCGGCCTGGGCGCGCGGGCCGAAGTCGACGGCCAGCAGCGGGAGCAGTCGGCGGCGCCGGGAAGAGCGCGGTGATCGGCCGCGACTGCAGGATCCACCTCGTCCCGCACGGATCGATCGCCCACTCGATGTCCTGCGGTGAACCGAACAGCCGCTGCAGCCGCTCCCCCACCGCCCACATCGGATCGCCGTGGTCGAGCAAGCGTCGCTCCACCCGCGTCCTGCCACCGACAACCGTTTCGCCGCCGCCCTTCGCGGACTCGACCAGCATCGCGGTGCGGCACCCGGTCACCGGATCGGCCGTGAAGAGCACCCCGCCGGTCTCCGCCTCGACCATCTGTTGCACGACGACGGCATTTTCACCCCGGTTCCCCCGTACGCCGTGACGCGCGCACCGCGGGCCCCGAGCCGCTCGTACGCCCGCA
>DASRYP010000244.1:0-5359 GCA_035687165.1 Actinoplanes sp.
CGGAATTCGGCCGGCTGCGTCACACCGCACGCAGCTTCGTCTTCCCGATGACGGTCGCGTTCTTCCTCTGGTACGCCCTCTACGTCCTGCTCTCCGCGTACGCGCGCGGTTTCATGAGCGCGAAGATCATCGGCAACATCAATGTCGCGCTGATCCTCGGCCTGCTCCAATTCGTCTCCACATTCCTGATCGCCTGGTACTACTCGCGCTACGCGGCCCGCAAGATCGACCCGCTGGCCGACAAGATTCGCGCCGAGCTTTCGGCCGGCGACGGCGACGGCGTCAAGAACAGCGAGGACTGATGGAACCCCACTTCCTGGCCGCCGAAGTCTCGACCTCCACCTCGCGCGGCCTCACGATCACGCTCTTCCTGGTCTTCGTCGCGGTCACCCTGGCCATCACCATCTGGGCCAGCCGCCAGACCAAGACGGCCACCGACTTCTACGCCGGCGGCCGCCAGTTCTCCGGCTTCCAGAACGGTATGGCGATCGGCGGCGACTACATGTCGGCCGCGTCCTTTCTGGGCATCGCCGGCCTGATCGCGCTCTACGGCTACGACGGTTTTCTCTACTCCATCGGGTTCCTCGTCGCCTGGCTGGTCGCACTCCTGCTGGTCGCCGAATACCTGCGCAACTCGGGCCGCTACACGATGGCCGACGTGCTCGCCTTCCGAATGCGCCAACGCCCGGTACGCACCGCAGCCAGCGCCTCCACCATCGTGGTGTCGATCTTCTATCTGATCGCGCAGATGGTCGGCGCGGGTGCCCTGGTGTCGCTGCTGCTCGGCATCAAGCCCGGCGCGACGTTCCTGGGCATGGACGCGGGCACCGCCAAGGTCGCCACGATCATCCTGGTCGGCGCCCTGATGATCGTCTACGTGATCGTCGGCGGCATGAAGGGCACCACGTACGTCCAGATCGTCAAGGCCTTCATGCTGATGACCGGCGCCCTGGTCATGACCCTGCTGGTGCTCGCGCACTACAAGTTCAACCTGTCCCAGCTGCTCGGTGACGCCGCCGCGCAGTCGGGCAAGGGGGATGCCTTCCTCGAGCCGGGCCTGCGCTACGGCATCGAGTCGGCCAGCGCGTCGGCCACCTTCTACAGCAAGATGGACCTGCTCTCGCTCGGCATCGCGCTGGTGCTCGGCACGGCCGGGCTGCCGCACATCCTGACCCGGTTCTACACCGTGCCGACCAGCAAGATCGCCCGCAAGAGCGTGCTCTGGGCGATCGGCATCATCGGTACGTTCTACCTGTTCACCCTGGCCCTCGGCTTCGGCGCGGCAGCCCTGGTGGGCGGTAAGGCGATCACCGCGCAGGACAAGGCGGGCAACACGGCCGCCCCGCAGCTGGCTCAGGCGCTCGGCGTCGACTACCTGGGCGGTGAGACCGGCGGCGCGATTCTGCTGGCCGTGATCGCCGCCGTCGCGTTCGCCACGATCCTCGCGGTGGTGGCCGGCCTGACCCTGGCGTCCTCGTCGAGCGTGGCGCACGACTTCTACGCCAACGTGATCCGGCGTGGCAGCGCGTCGGAGCGCGACGAGGTGCGGGTTGCCCGCATCTCGGCCCTGGTCATCGGCGCGGTGGCGATCGCTCTGTCGATCTTCGCCCAGAGCCTGAACGTGGCCTTCCTGGTCGCGCTCGCCTTCGCGGTGGCCGCCTCGGCCAACCTGCCGGCGATCCTCTACAGCCTGTTCTGGCGGCGGTTCAACACCTCCGGCGCGCTGTGGTCGATCTACGGCGGTCTGATCGCCGCGGTCGTCCTGGTGTTCTTCTCACCTGTGGTGTCCGGATCGCCGACCGCCATGTTCCCGGACAGCGACTGGCACTGGTTCCCGCTCTCCAACCCGGGCATCATCTCGATCCCGATCGGCTTCCTCTGCGGCTGGATCGGCACGGTGATCTCCAAGGAGGACGACACCGCCAAGTACGCCGAGCTCGAGGTCCGGTCACTGACCGGATACGGAGCGCACTGACGCCGCCGGGGCGGATACGGGTTGTTTCCCGCGTCCGCCCTGGTAGTGCTCTCCCCACTTCGTGCCGTGTCGTTGCGATGGCAGGGCGTACGGGCATCGGGTACGTAATCTAGGTTCATGTCAGCGCCCACGTCCCCCCACGGGGGTTCCGGAAGAGCCGCCGTCCCGTCCGCGAGCGGGGCTTCGACCCGCCCGACCGGCGCCTATCGCAGCCCGGCTCCTTCGCGCGACGAGTGGCGGCCGCCCGTTGCCGGCGGCGCAGGTGGTGGCGGCGGGACCGGCGACGGTCCCGGGCGCGGCACTTCCTACCGTGGCCGCCCGCCCAAGCCGCGCTGGCGCCGCATCGCCCTTCTGGGTGGCCTCGCCCTGCTGATCATCGCGGTGATCGCCGGCATCTCGCTCTACGGTTACGCGCAGGGCCTCGACAAGGACCTCAAGCGCACCGACGCCTTCTCCGACATCAACGGCGAACGGCCGGCCAAACCAGTCGAGGGCACGAAGAACATCCTGCTGGTGGGCAGCGACTCCCGCGACCCCGACGCCAAGGACGACGGGGCCGGCAAATGGCGTGCCGACACGCTGATCCTCATGCACATCCCCGCGGACCACAAGACCGCCCAGATGGTCTCGATCCCGCGCGACCTGTGGGTCGTCATCCCCCGCAGCAACGACGCGGCCTGCGGCGACGGCAGCCGCGCCAAGATCAATGCGGCGTTCGCCTTCGGTGGCCTGCCGCGCGCCGTGCACACCGTGGAGTGCCTGACCGACGTCAAGATCGACAACGTCATGGCGATCGACTTCGGTGGCTTCAAGGAGGTCACCAACGCGCTCGGTGGCGTCGACCTCAAGGTGGAGCAGACCGTCACGTCGATCCACAAGCCGCACCGGGTGTTCAAGAAGGGCACCATGCACATGGACGGCGACCAGGCGCTCGACTGGGTGCGCCAGCGCAAACAGTTCGCCCGTGGCGACTTCGCCCGCATGCAGCACCAGCAGGAATTCCTCAAGGCGCTGATGGACAAGGCGGCGAGCGGCGGCACGATCAGCAACCCGGCCAAGCTCAACTCGTTCCTCAAGTCGGTCACCGCGGCAGTGACGGTCGACAACGACTTCTCGCTGACTGACCTGGCCGTCGAGATGCGCGGCGTCCGCAGCAAGGATCTGACCTTCATCACCAGCCCCAACAAGGGCAGCGACACCATCAACGGCCAGTCCGTGGTGGTCTCCGACCGGGAGAAGGCACTCGCTCTCTACCAGGCGATGGCGGGCGACAAGATGAACACCTGGATGACAGAGAACCTCAAGTCGGGGTCGGATACCACGGCCGGCAAATGACCCCCGTACGCTGATCGCGTGTTCGGACCACAGGTACCTAGCGTGACCCCCGCCGAAGTCGGCGACGAAGCGTATCTGCTCGACGTGCGCGAGCCCGACGAGTGGGCGGCGGGGCACGCCCCCGGCGCCCACCACGTGCCCATGATGGAGATCCCGGCCCGCATGGCCGAGGTGCCGGCCGACGTCGACGTGGTGGTCGTCTGCCGGTCCGGCGGGCGGTCCGGCCAGGTCGTCTCCTACCTCATGGGCAATGGCTTGGACAACGTGCGCAATCTGGACGGCGGCATGAAATCCTGGGCCGCCTCCGGACGTGCGATCGTGACCGAGAGCGGGCAGCCGGCCCGAGTCATCTGAGCCGAACCTGCGCAGCGGAAGATCCCGATGCCGAATCACGATTACCGCCCCCTGGTGTTCGCCCACCGTGGCGGGGCCGACGCCCTGCCCGAGCACACCCTCGGCGCTTATCTGCGTGCCCTGGCCGACGGCGCCGACGGACTCGAGTGCGACGTGCGGCTCACCCGCGACGGCCACCTGGTCTGCGTGCACGACCGCCGGCTCGACCGCACGAGCAACGGCCGCGGCAAGGTCAGCACCAAGACCCTGGCCGAGCTGGACTCGCTCGACTTCGGTTCCTGGCACCCCGGCTACCCGGCGGACGAGGACCCGCTGCCCGAACTCTCCCGGCTGCTGACCCTGGAACGACTGCTGGAGACGGTGTGTGACAGCGGTCGGAACGTCCGGCTACTCATCGAGACCAAACACCCGTCACGGTACGGAGCCGACGTCGAGCGCCGCCTCCTCCGGACGCTGCGCCGCTTCGGCCTGGCCGACCCGCGACCGGACAACCCCGTCCAGGTCACCGTGATGTCGTTCGCCGCGCTGGCGTTACGCCGGGTCCGCGTCCAGGCGCCCGCGATCCCGACGGTCTACCTGGTCGAGCTTCTGCCACCCGGGGTCGGCCGGGGCAAGCTGCCGTTCGGCGCGCGGATCGCCGGGCCCGGGGTCGGGCTCGTGCGGGCCCGCCCGGGGCTGATCCCGGCAATCCGGGCCGCGGGGCACCAGGCGTACGTCTGGACCGTCAACGACAAGGCCGATCTCGACCTGGTTCTGGAGCACCAGGTCGACGGGATCATCACCGATCGGCCCAAGTTCGTGATCGATCAGTTGGCCAGTCGCCAATCAGCGTTGTGACGGGCACCACTGACGGACGATCCGGCACGAGGTCTGCCCAAAATTCAAGAAGCGAGGCAGACTCGCAAGCATGCCGGACCGTCCCGACTACAACGCACTGACGCGGGGTCAGATCGCGATCCTCGACCGGATCAACGCCGGCGAAACGGGCCTGCCCGCGCTGCAGCAGATCGTCCGCCTCGCCCAGGAATCGCTCGGCGGGCGCGGTGCGGGCTTCGCCGAGTACGCGCCCGATCACGGCCGCATCATCGCCGCCGCCGGGGTGTGCACCGCCGCGATCGGCCGCCGCGTCGACCGGGCCGACACCCGCCTGCGCGACGGTCGCACCCTGCTCATCCCGCTCGACTCCCTCAACGACGAGTTCGCCAAGCAGGTCGAGGGGGGCGACGTGCGGCGCATGCTCGGCGCCCGCTGCGAGGTCGGCGACGCGATCGTGGGCTCGCTGCACGTCTACTTCGGTGACGGCGACGGCGAGCCCGGCCCCGAGCACCACGCCGTCCTCGAACTGCTCGCCGGCCACGTGGGGCGGCTCTACGCGGCCCGGGACGGCCTACCGGTGCACACGTCCCACCGCCAGGACAGCCGCGACCTCTGGGTGGCCGTCACAAGCCACGAGCTGCGCACCCCGGTCACCGTGATCAAGGGTTACGCGGACACGCTGACCAACCACTGGGAGACGCTCGGCGAGACCGGCCGGCAGGAGGCCGTGCGCATCATCGGCACGCGCGCCGGCGAGTTGGCCCGGCTGGTCGACCGGCTGCTCTCGGCGGCCACCGAGGACGGTGAGATCGGCGTCTCCCCGGCCGGCCCGTTCGACCTGGCCGAGGCGCTGCGCAGCGCCGTCGAGGAACTGCCGGC
>DASRYP010000245.1:0-2158 GCA_035687165.1 Actinoplanes sp.
TGCTGCCAAAGGAATCCCCCACCGAACAATCCCCACACACATGTGAGAAAAACCCGGCCGGGATACAACTAATTGGCACTGGCTTATCAAGCACCCTGTTGAGTTCTCAAAGAACAACCACACCCGACTGACTGCTCCGGGGCAACCGCTCAAACTTACCTGGTCGACTTCGCAAGCGCAAGATCCAAGATCTTGCTTTGCATCACCCAGTTTGCCCCACGACTCAAACCCGCTTTCCGGCGGGTTATCCGTGAGGGTGGCCTCGCGGACCGGCCAATGATCACCTAGATGATCTAACATCTGGATGATCTGTTGCCCGGTTCCCGCTGGCCTGACTAATCTACCCGGTCGGTTTCGCTTTCGCAAGTCGCCCTGCTCCGCTCGCCCGGCCCTGGCAGTCAAGCTTGTGGCCTGCCTCCGGAAGCCCCGTCCGATCGTCGCTTTCGCTCCGTTCGTCCGGGTTTCCCTCGGGCAGAGAGAAAGTTACGCGACCGGGCATCGCTCGTGCAAATCGGCCCCCTGTCCACAGGTAGACCGAGAGGGCTGGCATCCGCCTCGCGACGTGAAAGAGTGGGCGCATGGGAGCTTCCGGGACGCTGGCGGCTGACGTTCTCGTCGACCTGATCATGCCCTTCGGCCAATTCGTCATCGGTGCTCTTGTGCTGGTCACGCTCGTGGTCTCGGTGCGCCGGCTCCTCGAACGAGGCCCTTCGCGCATGGGCGGCGCGATGCTTCTCAGCGGCGGCGCGGTCATCGGACTGGCGGTCGTGGGCTACCTGATCCAGCTCTTGTGACGCCGCTGACACCACGCGGATTGCCGACACTGCCGCAACGCCTGCGCGAGAGCTGCAACCACAGACGCAATGCCCCCGCCGCGCGCGCAAGCCCTGAACCTTCCCCGCGTGGGATGGGAACTGACGGGACCTTCCCCGCGTGGGCAACGAACTGACGGCCGAACGGCAGAACGTTGGCCGATGCGCACGCCACGGTCGCGTCGACTGGCGGCCAGGCACCCCAGGATGACGAAATGACCGGCCACCATTCGTGGGGGCCGGGGGCCCGGTGGGTGATGGTTAGAGGCGGCGGTTGGCCAGGCTGGGAAGTTCGGTACGGATCTGGTCGAGGCGGTCCAGGTCAAGGTCGGCGGTCACCATCCCGATGGTGTCGGGAGCCTGGGCCAGCACGGTGCCCCAGGGGTCGATGATCATGCTGCGGCCGAAACACGTACGGCTGGGGTCGTGGTCTCCGATTTGGGCGGCCGCGACGACGTAGCACTGGTTCTCGATCGCGCGGGCTCGGAGCAGGACCTCCCAGTGGTCGCGGCCGGTGTGCATCATGAACGCGGCCGGAACGATCAGGACTCGGGCCTCTCCCTCGACGGCGAGCCGCCGATAGAGCTCGGGGAACCTCAGGTCGTAGCAGATCGACAGGCCCGTGCGGACGCCCGCGATGTCGGCCACCACGGTCTGGTCGCCGGGGGCCACCGAACGCGACTCCTGATAGGAAACGCGGCCGGCGATCTCCACGTCGTACAGATGGATCTTGCGGTAGCGGGTCACGAGGGCGCCGCTCGGGTCGAAGACCAGGGATGTGTTGTAGGTGCGGCGCGGGTCGGGGCCGGACTCGTGGAAGGAGCCGGCGTGCACCCAGAGGCCGAGGTCTCGGGCGGCGTTGGAGAAGAACTCCGCGAATTCCCCGTCGGTCCCCTCGGGCTTGGGCGCCGTGTCTCCGGGCCCGAGGTAGTCGACGTACTCCGGGAGCACAGCCAGCTCGGCGCCGGTGGCGGCCGCGCGTTCCAGAAGCCCGTGGGCCACCTGGAGGTTGTGCTTTCGGTCGGCCCGCGAGTTCACCTGACACACCGCAACGCGCATGCGTGAAGCCTACGAGCGATCGCTCACGGTCGTCACCCGGCGGCTCGGGTCTGGAGCGTCGCCGGGGTCATGAGAGCCTGGCCTTCATCGCTTCCGCCAAGGCCAGTACGCCCTTCAGCGGGCGGATCATCACGGTGAACTCGGTGATCTGGCCGGCGGCGTCCTGGTGCAGGAAGTCGCTGCCCTCGACCTCCTTGTCGCCGACCCGGGCGCGGAAGACCAGGGCGTGGTCGACGGCGTCGGGCGCACCGATCTCGCGGGTGTAGTGGAAATCCTCGAAGACCTCG
>DASRYP010000246.1:0-3190 GCA_035687165.1 Actinoplanes sp.
ACGAGGTGCCCGAGCTGTGGGGTACGGATCTCGTCGTCACCACCGAGGGCAAGGTCGACTATCCGAGGCACGGCGGGCCGATGGTGCGCGTCCTCGACCTGCCCGCCCTGACGGGCACCGCGGTCGGCGACGGGGACGTCACGATCGAGATCCCCGAGGACGACCTGGTCGGCGGCGTCTGGCGCCTGACCGGCGAGAACGGCCGCCTCACGGTGGCCAAGGGCACCAGCTTCCCGGCGGCGAGGCTCTCGGTGGGCGGCTTCAGTGCCCTTCTGTACGGGGTGCTCGACCCCATTGAGGTAACAACGCGAGGGCTGGGCCAGGTCGACGCGGCCGCCGTCGCACCGCTGGACAGGCTGTTCCCGCGCCGGATGCCCTACCTCTGCGCCGACTTCTAGGGGATGTGCGCGACAGGAGGTGACTGCATAATCACAGGATGAAGGACAGATCGATCCTGTCGTACAAGTCCGAGGGCTCGGTGTTGAGCATCTACTCCAAGGGGTCGGTGCTGTCCATCGGGTCCGTCGGGTCGTCGCTCTCCATCGGGTCCGTCGGTTCCCACCTGTCGATCCTGTCGATCGGGTCGTGGCTGTCGATCGGGTCGATCATGTCGGCCATCTCGATCGGGTCGGTCATGGCTTGGCGGTCGCGCTGGGCGATTCTGGCGGCGCCTCCGGAGGACCTCAAGCGGGTGCGCGCCAACCTGCGAAAGTATGGGCGCTGACCGCGCGGCGGCCGAGCTCTGTGCGAAGGGAGCCAGGTCGACCGACCACCTCGGGGGCAGGACTGGCCGGGCCGGGGCGGCGGGCCGCGCCCGCCTGAGCCGCCGGCCGGGTGAGTCAGCCGCACGCCGGCTCAGTCGCTGCTGTGCCAGGAGTGCCACAAAGACGCGTACGGGCCGTTGGCGGCGACCAGTTCGTCGTGGGTGCCTACCTCGATTATTCGGCCGTCCTCCATCACGACCACCCGGTCGGCGTCGTGCGCCGTCTGGAGGCGGTGGGCGATGGCGATCACGGTGCGCTCGTGCAGGACGGCGGCCAGGGCCCGCTCGGCCGTGCGGGCCGCGGTGGGGTCGAGCAACGCCGTGGCCTCGTCGAGGATCACCGTGTGGGGATCGGCCAGGACCACCCGGGCGAGCGCCAACTGCTGGGCCTGAGCGCCGTCTGGCGGCTGCACCCCCAGGTCACGGTCGAGGTCGTCGGCCCAGTCGGCGCCGACCATCTTCAGCGCCCGGCGTAGCTCGTCGTCGGGAGCGGTGATCATGAGGTTGTCGCGCAGGGACTCGCGGAAGACGTGGTGTTCCTGGGTCACCAGGACCACTTGGCGGCGGAGCACGTCGGGCGGCAGGTCGGCCACCGGCACGCCGCCGACCGTCAGCGAGCCCGCGCGGGGGCGGTCCACGCCGGCGATCAGGCGGCCCAGCGTCGACTTGCCGGCTCCGGAGAGGCCGACGATCGCCAGTCGCTCGCCGGGGCGCACGGTCAGATTCACGTCGTGCAGGACGTCGCGGCCCTCGTCGTAGGCGTAGCAGACCTCGGAGATCTCGATGCGGTCATCGGTGGGCAGGGTGGTCGCGGGCGGTGGGGCAGGCGGGACCGCGGCCAGGCCCTCGATGCGGGCGAAGGAGGCGCTGCTGCTCTGCAACGACTCGACCCAGATCAGGATCATGTCGAGCGGGCCGACGAGCTGGCGCAGGTAGAGCACCGCGGCGCTGACCGTGCCCAGGGTGACGCGGCCGTCGAAGAAGAGCATGCCGCCGATCAGCAGGACCAGGACGCTCGGCACCGCGTACGAGATCTCGACCGAGGGGAAGAAGACGCTGCGCAGCCGCAGGGTCCCGAGGCGGGTGCGCCGGGTCTCCTCGATCGCGTCGGCCCCGGCGGAGAGGCGACGCTCGGCCAGCCCGAAGGCCTCGATCGTGCGGGCCCCGGCGGTGGTGGCCGACAGCTCGTCGGCGAGTCGGGAGTTGGCCTCGCCCTCCTTGAGGTAGGCGGGGCGGGCACGGCGCAGGTACCACCTCGTGGTGAACCAGATGCCGGAGAGGCCGAACACGCCGACGACGCCGAGCACGGGGTTGAGGACCAGCACGGCGACGACGATGAAGATGATCTGCACGACGCCGATGAGGATGTTCGGCAGGATGTCGCGCAGCGTGGTCGCGACGGCGTCGACATCCGTGGTGCCGCGCGCGGCCAGGTCACCGGCGGGCACCCGCTCGATCACCGCGGCGGGCAGGGCGAGCGAGCGGCGCAGGAAGCTCTCGCGGATGCGGGCGGCGGTGCGTTCGCCGAAGCGGTAGGCGATGCCCAGCGACAGGCGAGCCAGCAGTGTCTGGGCGAGCGCGCAGGCGAGCACGGCGCCGGCGAGCTTGTCGATCTCGCCGAGCCCGCCGCCGGCGGCGACCGTGTCGATAATGCGGCCGACCAGCCAGGGGCCGCCGAGCCCGGCCAGCGCGGCCAGGGCATTCAACCCGATCAGGAGGGTGACGGCGCGGCGGTCGGCGGTGACGAGCCGCAGCGCGGCCCGCGCGACCTGACGCTGATCGGCGATCGGAAGGGCGGTGCTCACTCGTCGTCCTCCCCGAAGACCCGGGTCACCAGGGCGCGGTAGCCCGGGTCGGTGGCCAGCAGCTCGCGGTGGGTGCCGGAGGCGGCGACCCGGCCGTCGACCAGGTAGTGCACCACGTCGGCTCGGTCGAGCAGCACCGGTGAGGTGGTGGCCACGACTGTGCCGCGGCCGCGGCGGGCCGTGGTGAGGCGTTCGGCGATGGCCGCCTCGGTGTGCGCGTCGACCGCCGAGGTCGGCTCGGCGGTCAGCAGAATCTCGGGGTCGGCGTGCACGGCGCGAGCCAGCCGCACGCGTTGCCGCTGGCCACCGGAGATGTTGCGGCCGGCCCATTCGATCGGGCGGTCGAGCTCGGCCGCCACGTCGTGGGCGACGGCGGTGGTGATCGCGGCACGGACCCGGACGTCGTCGGCGTCGTCGCGGCCGGCGACCACGTCACGTAACTCCCCGGCGAAGAGACCGGCATCGGGTTCGGCGACCAGGAGGCGGGCGCGGACTTCGGGCTGGGCGATCTCGGCCAGCGGGCGGCCGCCCCAGGTGGCGTCGGTCGGCCCGTACGCCCCGAGCCGGTCGATCACCTCGGCGGCGTCGGACGGTCGGGCGCCGGCCAGCGCGGTCAAGTGGC
>DASRYP010000247.1:0-8583 GCA_035687165.1 Actinoplanes sp.
GACGCCACCGGCACCTCGGCCGGCCGGGACCCACAGCCCGCCAGCAGCCCACCAGCCATCAGAGTCACGATCGTCCGCCGCCGCACGGCGCCCAGTAGATCAAACGCCACCGGCCTCCGGCCTCCCGGATTCACGACACGCCGCTCCCGATTCGGACACCGCGCCGCGCACCACCGCAAAGGCCATGCCAAGGTCAGAGCGGAAATTCTCCCCATGGGACCCTCAGGAACAGCATCGCTGGTCACGACGTTGGCCGCCAGCGGGCACGGCAGGAGTAGTCGCCGCTGATGATTCCGCCGACCTCGGCAGCTTGGCGGCACCGTGGTTCGCGCAATGCCTCATTCGACCTGGACGCCCGCGCAGGTCAGCTAAAGGGTGGGCCGGAGGCAACAGGTCAAGTCGATGACCGCGGGTCGGATACATGATCGACCGATTGGTGGCCTGACCACCGCAGCGAGTCGCCCGTGCGCGATGATCACGCCTCATGAGCCGCCCGAGGCAGCGACCAACAAAAGCCGGCGGGAGCTGTCGGCGGCCAGCAGCGGTAGCGAGAGGGCGAGCTTATGTACGGTAGGCGTCGCGGCGGTGCCGGATGGAGTGGATTTCCACGACACGCTTGGCCTCATCGATGCGGTAGGTGATCCGGTATGTGCCCCGACAGGCCGAATAGTATCCATCAAACGGTTCGTCGAGGGGCTTTCCCGCCCGAGACGGGTTGACGGCGATCGCATGTTCGATCGTCTCCGTCGCCGCGATCGCTACCTCGAACGGCAAGTCCTCGCTGAGATTCCGGCGTGCCCGCCGGGACAGCAGGACCACGTACGGGTCGGGACTGCCGGTTCCAGGATCATCGGCCGGCTCGGCATCGCCGGTCATCAGGCCGCACCGCTACGGCGTCGCTCCAACTCGGCACGGACCTCGTCCACGCCGAACGTGTCTCCCGCCGCGAAGTCCTCCCGGCATCGGGTGCCGGGCGGACATTGGCGGCGAAGTCGGGCGACGTGGCTTCCGGACTGGTTCGCGGCGAAGCGTACGGTAGCGCGCTGACGCGGCGAGCTGGTCGACAAGGTGGTGGCTGGACCGACGCCATCACCGTCGCCTCATCCGCGTTCCGCGCTCGCCGTGGCTTCGGTGCGTACCGCTCGGAAACCAGAATCGTCACCGAGGTGGAAGAAGATCCGCCCCTCGAGGGCGCCGTCGTCGGCGACCACTGCCCAACCACGCCCGCTGACCTCATCGCCCTCGTCGATGCCCTCCCACGAGAACTCGACACAAGGACGCCCAGAGCGCTCAACCATCCGGCAGTCCATCCATCCGTCGACCACGACGAACCCGAACCGGCCGCGCAGATCCTTGCCGAACTCGATGAAGGCCGGCGCCACCAGATCGATGACGTCAGCGTCCCACAGCTCCATCTCCACAATCCGCCACCAGCCGACGAAACCCGTCAACTGACCTTCAACCAGCGGCTCGGCCATCACTGGTCACCCCCCAGCTCGCCGAGCCGGCGGTTGACGGCATCCAGATCGAACGGGGCGGGCTCATCGGGCTCCTCTTCGTACGGGTACTCCACCGGGCAATCACCGCCGAAGCCGACACACACCAGCGTGTCGCGTTCGCCAGCGTTGTCGGCCACCTCCTCCAGCACGATCTCGTGCCGCCAGTCAGCGCCCAGGTCGTACCGGTAAATGATCTTCTGTTTCGGCGTCGACAGTACACTCGCTATGCGGGTGACGAATTCGTCGCGCGTCTGCTCCAGGTTCCGGAACGGGTCGCTGTAGTACCCGCCTTTGGCGTCGAAGACATGCAGATGGTCACCATCCCAGCCGAAAAGGACCTGGACCGCCGCGTGCAGCGTGCCCAGCGAGGTCATCGAGGGCACCCGCACGCGTCGCCAGACCGGCGGATCGGTGTACAGCAGAGTCACCTTCAGGAGATGGACCTGATCGATCGTCCGAGGCCGGCCCGACCCGGCGAACGTGGTCAACGCGCGCGCGAGAGGCTCGGCCTCCGGATGTCCACTCGCACCGACCGCGGCGATCCGCGAGTCCAGATCGGATCCTGGCATCCCTTCGTACACCAGGGTCAGCGCCTCGTCCGGTCCAGAACCGGCCAAGGCCGCTGCCGCGGCCTCGACCGCCAGCCACGCCCCGTCGACCACCTCGATGGCGGCCACCCGCGACGACGCGGGCGCACCAACCGCGGCGTTGAGCAGTTCCCGCGCAGCCACCTCCGGCGTGCGGGCCGCCAGCCACGGCCACGCCAGCTTCCACTCCATCTCCGCCGTGCCACCGCCGTACATGACCAGCAGGTCGATCACCCCGGCCGCCGACAACTGTGGGCCGGCCGAATGGGGCATACCCGAACGCAGTTGCGAGACCGCCCACCGGCCCAACGACGTGATCTGCGCCTCGCCGGACCCCGCAATCACCGCGCCGAACAGACGTAGCAACGTCAACAGCCCACCGAGGGGCTCGTCAGCAGCGGAACTCAGGAACTGCCGGAACATCTTGTCGTCGCAGCCGTCGTTGAAAACATCATCCGCGGTGATCCGCTTGTGCACCGCCCGCCGCAGGTCGCGACCATCAAACGGCCCGTCGACCGAAAGGACCTCCAACAGCACGAGTACCAGAATGGCCACACTCTGCGGGTGACGCTTGCCGGATTCGGCCCGGCACACGGCCCGCAGGCCGGCCAGCGACCCGGCCAGAACGTCACTCTCATCGGCCGAAGCCCACCTCGGCAACGCCGGACCCGCCGTGACCGCGCCCGTGCCGATCATCAGTAAACCCGCCGCGACCGCGACGCACCACGGCCGACGATCATCACCGACCCACCGCGCCAGATGAACGGCGCATTCCATGATCTCGCAAGACCGAACCTGCGAGGCGAGAGCATCGTCTAACTCGACCCTGCGGTCACAGAGTCCGGGTGATGTCCCCACCGCCAACATGCGGGCGAGACGAGCCCAAAGACATCAATCTGCGGAGCGGGCACTCCCGACGAGGGAGCATCCAGTGCCCCGCCGACGTCGGAACTGCCCCTCCGTTTGGGTATCCGTTTCGGGTGGAGCCCAGGGGACTCGAACCCCTAACCCCCGCCTTGCAAAGGCGGTGCTCTGCCAGTTGAGCTAGGGCCCCTGAAACCCCGACAAACTAGCGGAGATCCGGGGCGGTCGTAGCCTCGTGCCACAGCGCCCGTTCATCGCTGGACGCCTTGACCCTCTTGAAGATAAGAGCCGCAGCCCCCACGACGCCAGCCACAATCAGGAGCTTCTTCAGCACAACAACCCCCAAGAACCAGCACCAGGAAACCGGGCCCCCACCGTGACAATCCCACTCAGAGTGGTCACCACAATGGGGGGTTTCCGGGGCTCGGCCCCGGAACAGGCATAACGAGCGGTCATGGTCCGCAGTGTGCGCGGACCGAAACGCCCGCCGCTCGTGGGGCTAGCTGGAATCGAACCAGCGACCTCAGAGTTATCAGCTCTGCGCTCTAACCGACTGAGCTATAGCCCCTCAAGTGCGACACCGAAGGTTACCGCACAGGGTTGGGAGCCACCAAAACGGGGGTGGCTCCCGGACCCACTTCTCGTCGATCAGTCCCGCTCGGCCAGAGTCAGCTCGACCCCGCCCACCAGGTCGGCACAGACGTTGTAGATGAACGCCCCGAGGGTGGCCAGCGCGGTGAACAGAACCACGTTGACCGCGCCGATCAGCATCGACGTGCCGATCACGCCCCAAGCCGTGATCTGGAACCCGCCGCCGGACGGGTCGTCGCCGCCGCTGGCGTTGACGAGTTCCTTGAGGCTGGTGTTGACCTCGCCCCAAACGCCCATGGCGTCGAGCGCGAGATAAAGCACCGAGGTAGCCACGACGACCACGATGAAGAGCACCACCGACACGGCGAACGAGAACTTCATCACGGACCAGGGGTCGATCCGCTTGAGGTTGAGCCGGGCCCGTCGGGGACCGCGCGCGGCCGCCGACGAGACCGCGGACCGCGCCGAACGCCCTGCCTCGGTGACCCGGGCGGCACCGACTGCGGCGGACCCGGTGGCCGCGCCGGCCGCGGGGCCGGTGGCCGGGCGTGCGCCCGGGGCGCTGCCGCTGCCCGTGGTGCTGCTGGGAGTTCCGCTGCCGGGCCGCTGCTGCGGCCCGGAGCCGGACCCGGACGGCACACTGACCCGTCCGGAAGTGCTGCCGGGAGCCGCACCCTTACCCTTGGTCACGGTGGGCACGCTGGCCGAGCCCTTGACGGCCGGTCCCGGCCGCTTCGAGTCGGCGCTGTCGTGTTCGGCGGGCTCACCGGGCGGCGGGGCCATGCCCGGCGCCCGGGTGAACTTCGGCGGGGACGGGGCGTCGGCGGGAGCCGCCGTACGAGCCGCGGATTCGCGTCCGTTCGGGGTGGTGCCGTCGTTCTTGGCCGCCCCGTTCGGAGTCGCTGAGCTCCCCGTGGCCCCCGACTTCGCCTGTGTCTCCGGCATCAACTAGTCCTGTTCGTCAGGCTCGTCGGCATTGCGAGCAAGCGCCACGATGGTTACACCTTCTGGGAGGTCCATCAGCTTGACCCCCATTGTGTTCCGATCCCGCGTGCGCCGTACAGGCTTCACGGGAGTCCGGATGACACCACCATTGCTGGTGATGGCAAATAATTCATCCTCGGGGCTGATCACGAGTGCTCCCACCAGTCCACCACGGCGTTCCGTGATTTTCGCGGTGAGGACGCCCTTGCCGCCCCTGCCCTGCACGGGATACTCCTCGATCGGCGTGCGCTTCGCATACCCACCGTTGGTGGCGACCAACACATCCATGCCGTCCCGGACGACTTCCATCGCCAGCAGCTCATCGTTGTCGCTGAACCGCATGCCGATGACGCCCGACGTGGCCCGACCCATCGGACGCAGCGCCTCGTCGGTCGCGTTGAACCGGATCGCCTGAGCGTGCTTGGAGACGAGCAGAAGATCGTTCTCCGATGACACCAGGGCAGCGCCCACCAACTCGTCGTCCTCCCGCAGGTTGATGGCGATGATGCCACCGCTGCGGTTGGAGTCAAATTCCTCGAGCCGGGTCTTCTTCACGAGACCATTCTTAGTGGCGAGCACAAGGTACGGCGCGACCTGGTAATTCGAGATCTGGATGACCTGGGTGATGTGCTCGTCGGGCTGGAACGCCAGCAGGTTCGCGACGTGCTGGCCCTTCGCCACGCGAGCCGCTTCCGGAAGCTCGTACGCTTTGGCCCGGTAGACCCGGCCCTTGTTCGTGAAGAACAGCATCCAGTCGTGCGTCGAGATCACGAAGAAGTGCGACACGATGTCGTCCTGGCGCAGAGTCGCGCCGCTCACGCCCTTGCCGCCACGCTTCTGCGACCGGTACAGATCGACTTTGGTGCGCTTCGCGTACCCGGTTCGTGTGATCGTCACCACAACGTCCTCGCGCGTGATGAGGTCCTCCATGGAGACCTCACCATCGAACGGGATGATCTGGGTGCGACGCTCGTCGCCGTACTTCTGCACGATCTCGCCGAGTTCCTCGGAGACGATCGCCCGCTGCCGCTCCGGCTTGGCGAGGATGTCCTTGAGGTCGGCGATCTCGATCTCGATCTTCGCCAGCTCGTCGATGATCTTCTGCCGCTCAAGGGCGGCGAGGCGGCGCAGCTGCATGTCGAGGATCGCGCCGGCCTGGATCTCGTCGATGTCGAGCAGCTGGATCAACCCACTGCGGGCGTCCTCGACCGTGGACGAGCGCCGGATCAGGGCGATGACCTCGTCCAGAGCGTCGAGCGCCTTGACCAGACCGCGCAGGATGTGCGCGCGCTCCTCGGCCTTGCGTAGGCGGTAGGCCGTCCGCCGGCGGATGACCTCCATCTGGTGCTCGACGTAGTAGAGAATGAACTGCGCCAGGTTGAGCGTGCGCGGCACGCCGTCGACCAGCGCCAGCATGTTGGCGCCGAACGTCTCCTGCAGCTGGGTGTGCTTGTAGAGGTTGTTCAGCACCACCTTGGCAACCGCGTCCCGCTTGAGGACGAGGATCAACCGCATGCCGGTACGGCCGGAGGACTCGTCGCGGATGTCGGCGATACCGGTGAGCTTGCCCTCCTTGACCAGCTCGGCCACGCGCTCGGCGAGGTTGTCCGGGTTGACCTGGTAGGGCAGCTCGGTGACGACCAGGCAGGGCCGCCCGCGGGCGTCCTCCTCCACCTCGACCACGGCCCGCATCCGGATCGAGCCACGACCCGTCCGGTACGCGTCTTGGATCGCCTGCTGACCGACGATCAGGCCGTAGGTCGGGAAGTCGGGGCCCTTGACGATCTCGAGCAGGGCCTCGAGAACGGTGGGCTCGTCGGCCTCCGGGTGGTCCAGCACCCACTGCACGGCGGCCGCGACCTCGCGCAGGTTGTGCGGCGGGATTTTGGTGGCCATGCCGACCGCGATGCCCTCGGAGCCGTTGACCAGAAGGTTCGGGAATCGAGCGGGCAGGATTGTCGGCTCCTGCGTACGCCCGTCGTAGTTGTCCTGCATGTCGACGGTGTCCTCGTCGATGTCCCGCAGCATCTCCATCGCGAGAGGCGAGAGCTTCGACTCGGTGTACCGCATGGCAGCCGGCGGATCGTTGCCCGGCGAACCGAAGTTGCCGTTGCCATCGATCAGCCGGTAGCGCAGCGACCACGGCTGACCCATGCGCACCAGCGCATCGTAGATCGACGAGTCGCCGTGCGGGTGGTAATTGCCCATCACATCGCCGACGACGCGCGCGCACTTGACGTAGCCGCGGTCGGGGCGGAAGCCGGAGTCGTACATCGCGTAGAGAATCTTGCGGTGGACGGGCTTGAGACCGTCGCGGACGTCGGGCAGCGCACGGCCCACGATTACGCTCATCGCGTAGTCGAGGTACGAGCGCTGCATCTCGACCTCGAGGCCGACGGGCTCGACCCGCTGAGCCACGCCGCCGGTGTCCGGGGCCTCGTCGCCGTCGGGGGCTTCGGGAGTGTCAGTCACTGTTAACCCTTACTCAAGGTAAAACCAGACAAGTACGGCGGAAAACCACATTCTGCTGTGGATAACATTGTGGAAAGTGGGGGGACGCTGTGGATACAGACGTCCCCGCACGTCACTTAGATGTCGAGGAACCGCACGTCCTTGGCATTGCGCTGGATGAACGAGCGCCGCGCCTCCACGTCCTCGCCCATCAGCACGCTGAAGAGCTCGTCGGCCACTGCGGCATCATCGAGCGTCACCTGGCGTAGCGTCCGGGTGGCCGGGTCCATCGTCGTGTCCCACAGTTCCTGGAAGTTCATCTCGCCGAGACCCTTGAACCGCTGGATGTCGTCCGGCTTCGCGTTCGCCTTCTTCTGCTGACGCAGGGCGATCAGCCCGTCACGCTCACGGTCGGAATAGGCGTACTGCGCGTCGTCGCCCCGCTTGTTCCACTTGATCTTGTAAAGCGGCGGCGCGGCCAGGTAGACGTGGCCCAACTCGACGAGCGGCCGCATGAAGCGGAACAGCAGGGTCAGCAGCAACGTCTGGATGTGCTGGCCGTCGACGTCGGCGTCGGCCATCAGCACGACCTTGTGATAGCGCAGCTTCGCGACGTCGAAATCCTCGTGGATGCCGGTGCCCAGCGCGGTGATCAGCGACTGGACCTCGTTGTTCTTGAGTACCCGGTCGATCCGGGCCTTCTCCACGTTCAGGATCTTGCCGCGGATCGGCAGGATGGCCTGGATGCGGCTGTTGCGGCCCTGCTTCGCCGAGCCGCCGGCCGAGTCGCCCTCGACGATGAACAGCTCGGACTCGCGGGGGTCGGTGGACTGGCAGTCGGCCAGCTTGCCCGGCATCGAGCCCGACTCGAGCAGCGATTTGCGCCGGGCCAGCTTGCGCGCCTGCTGTGCCGCGATCCGGGCCCGGGCGGCCTGGTCGGCCTTGGTGATGATGCTCTTGGCGTCGGCCGGGTTGCGGTCGAACCAGTCGGCCAGCTGCTCGTTGCAGACCTTCTGCACGAAGCTCTTCATGTCGGTGTTGCCGAGCTTCGTCTTGGTCTGGCCCTCGAACTGCGGGTTGGCCAGGGTCACCGAGATGATCGCGGCGAGACCCTCCCGGATGTCCTCACCGGAGAGGTTCTGGTCGCCCTTGAGCAGCTTCTTGTCCTTGCCGTACCGGTTGACGACGCTGGTCAGCGCGGCGCGGAAGCCCTCCTCGTGGGTGCCACCCTCGTGCGTGTTGATGCGGTTGGCGAAGGTGTAGACCGACTCGCCGTAGGACTCGTTCCACTGCATCGCGATCTCGATCGCCATGCGCGCCTCGTTGTCCTCGGTGCCGAACTCGATCACCGTCTTGTGAATCGCGCTCTTGGTGGCGTTGAGGTGGCGCACGAAGTCGGCGATGCCACCCGCATACATGAAGGAGACCTTGCGCGGCTCTCCGTTCTCGTCGGTCGAGTCAGGCCGCTTGTCGGTGAGGTTGATGGTCAGGCCCCGGTTGAGGAAGGCCATCTCCTGCAGCCGGCGATAGATCGTCTGCCAGTCGAACTCGATCGTCTCGAAGACCGTCGGGTCGGGCCAGAACTGCACCATGGAGCCGGTGGTGTC
>DASRYP010000248.1:0-2859 GCA_035687165.1 Actinoplanes sp.
TTCGCTGCGAGTGCGCGCCCGACCCGAGAGGGGGTCTCTCGCCATTGGTCGAGTTCCCGGAAACGTGGATCGAAATGGTGAAAGGAGGTTCACTGCGAGGAGAGGGTGATCACTCGGGTCGGCGGCGGTAAGATGTGCTCCAAGGCCCGTGCTGTTCTCGAATGTTACAGGCTTCTTTTGTGACCGGTGACGTAGTCGATGAGGCGTACGAGCATATTGCTTTGAGGCATTCTGTCAACAGGGCGGCGAATCGGGTGCGGTGCTTGCGTGGAGATCACGATGTGAACACGGTGATTAAGGGAGTTCGGTGGCCAGGTCGATGCGGGGTAGTGTTCGCGCCGGCACCGACCTCGCGACTGCGAACGGTGTCCCGATCCGGGCGTGAACCGTTGCGGCCGGGCGGCGCGATGCCGGGGGCCAGTGCCCCGGCGCCAGGCACGAGGAGAGCAAGAATGGCAGAGGGTACCGTCAAGTGGTTCAACAGTGAGAAGGGCTTCGGCTTCCTCGCTCCCGACGGTGGCGGCGCGGACGTGTTCGTGCACTACTCCGCGATCCAGAGCGGTGGGTACAAGAGCCTCGACGAGGGTCAGCGCGTGTCCTTCGACGTCGAGCAGGGCCAGAAGGGACCGCAGGCCACCCAGGTCACCCCGCTCGGCTAACGCCGATTTTCGCGCAGCGATTCAGCCCCCAAGTCGCCGGTTCGCGTCGGAGGCGTCAGGCGTACTCGTAGCGCAGGGTGCGGCCGTCGAGCCAGGGGGTGGTGAGGGTCTGGGGCAGGTCGGCCTGGCGCAGGACGGGTGAGTAGGTGCGTCGGTCGAGGCGCACGACGATCTGGTTGCGGCGGGCCAAGACGTGTCCGCCGGTGGTCAGGAATCGGCGTTGCAGGGTGTCGGGGGTGGCGGTGGCGTAGCCGGGCAGGCGCCGGCGCAGGGCGGCGCAGACGGTGTGGGCAAGCACGGAGAGCACGACGTCGAGGTCGACGTTGAGGGGGACGGCGCCGGCGAGGGCGTCCAGGCCGAAGGAGCGGATGGCTTCGGCGAGGCGTTGTTCAATGTTCATGCGCCGGGCGTAGGTCTCGATGACCTGTTTGGCGGGCAGGGCGTCGCGGTTGCTGATCAGCAGGGTGGGTTCGTCGTGGCCCAGTCCGGCGACGGCGAGCTGGCGCAGGGTTGCGGGGTACTTCGACAGTTTGGCGGCGGGGTCGTCGATCACGCGGATGGTGCGGCTCTTGCCGCCGGCGCGGGCCACGGTCATCGAGGTCCAGGCCTTGGCGGGCAACGCGTGCAGGGCGGCGGTGACCTTGGGTGTGCGGGCTCGCAGGGTGATGAACCCGATCCCGCGCTCGGTCAGGGCCCAGAGCTGGTCCTGGGTGGTGACCTTGGAGTCCATGACGAGCAGGTCCGGGTCGTGGCCGGTGACGGTCTTCCAGTGGTCGGCGAAGGCCATCACCTCCCCTGCCTGGTTGGCCTTCGCGAGGTCGGCGTTGGCGTAGAGCAGGGCGTGGCTGTCGGCGTCCTCGGCGAAGAAGGTCAGCACGCTGCGGGTGCGCTGGGACCGTGAGGGCACGTAGTGCTTCTCCAGTGCCGGGTCTTGGCCCCAGTGCATGACGGCGTGGAAGTCGAGGTTGACGACCTCCCCGGCGGCCAGGCCCAGGCGGATAGCGGCCTTGTCCAGCGCGGTGAGGAACGCGGCCTGCCGGGCATGGTCGACCCGGTAGGAGTAGGTGGTCAGCGCGGTCGTCTTGGGCAGCGCGGTCAGGCCGGTGAACAGGGCGGCGGCCGGGTCGCCGGCCACGTCGTGGACGTGGGAGACCCGCCGGGTCGCGGTGAGCTTGAGCGCGAGCAGGGACAGCAGGTAGGAGATCGCGGGGATGTCGCGGGTGCCGGGGTATCCGGCCGCGTCGACGAGGCCGGGCAGGTCCAGGGCGAGCAGGTCCGGCAGGGCGAGCAGCAGCCCGGCCAGCCGGGTCGGGTGGCCGCCGGTGAGCTGGCCGGTGACGTCGGGGTAGTCCTCGTCGGCCAGGGCACGGGCCCGGGGCAGGTCTTCGCGGCGGGGCCCGCCGCGGGCGGCGTCCGGGCGGCGCCAGATCCGCGGCAGCCCGGCCTCGGTGATCACTTCGTGGATCCCGGTGCGGTTCAACGCGACGCCTTCGCGGGCCAGCACGGTGCCGATCTCGTCGATCGAGTGGCCCTGCGCGCGCAGCTCGATGATCCGGGCGCGGGCGGCGTCCTTGCCCGGCGCGGTCTTCGGGCCGGGCCGGGGGTCGGCGAAGAAGTCCCGGGCCCCGCCACGATTGGCCCGGAAGTCGCGCACCGCCGAGTACAGGCCCGTGGTGGTGTAGCCGAAGCGTTGCGCGACCGTGGCGGCGGGCTCGCCGTCCAGCAGGTACGCCCGCAGCGCCTCGTACCGCCGCTGCGGGCCCGGTTCCGGGGTCGCGAAGTACTCCCCACCGGACCGGGCCCGCCCGGCGGCCACCACCGAGGATTGAGGGGTATTCGCTGACTGGTCGATGCCGGTAGTGAACCCTGTCTCGGCCTGGCGGGCCACCACCGGGACCGGCGTGTCTCACCAGGAGCCGCCCGATCGGGTCGAGGACCGTCGATCTACGTGCACGTAGTTCACATACCGGCGGCTTCACTGCGGTCACGCCACCCAGCCCGCGGACCCACCTGAACCGAGACGCCGTCGGGACACTGACTGAACAGTCAGCGAGACGCCCCCAGTGGCTCACTGTGCCGACGCGGCCACCCAACCCCAAACCGCCTGTCACACACCGGAATCGGCCACACCGCGTAGTCGGCTCACTGCACGAAACTCGCCCCAATTAGGGAGCGGACCTGTCCGCGAAAATCGGCGCTA
>DASRYP010000249.1:0-7857 GCA_035687165.1 Actinoplanes sp.
GGCCTGCGGTGCCCCCTTGAACCGCCGGATCACACCGCCCAGAACGGCGAACCGCTCCGGGTCGTCGGCCAGCCGGTCGGCCGGGTTGCTCTCCCGATAGTCGCCGTCGTTGGTGCGGACCGGCTCGTCGCGACCGATCCCGATCGCGATGGTGCGCGGCACGAGCGGGCGCATCGACCACTGCAGTTGCCGGCGCAGCCGGTCGAGCGCGCCCGGGTCGGCGCCGGCCGGGATCGCCTTGTCGTTGAGCCGGATCTCGAGGGTGTCGTTGCTGATCGCGGGCACGTTGTCGGTCGGCTGGGTACCCTGCGGCAGGCTCTGCACGGCGTCGCTCAGCCACGGTGCCGGTCCGCCGGTGAGCCACCCGAGGATCGTCGTCGGCTGCTGCACGCTCGGCACTTCGAGCGGCATGTAGCGCAGGTCAGGCACGAGGCCGGTGTTCTCGTTGTTCCACCAGTAGATCGTGCGGCGCTGATAGAACGCCTGCAGTGCCTGATCGGTCAGCAGCATGGTCGGCGGGGCGTCGAGCACGAACAGCCCGCTCCGGCCCTCGACCGGGCCGACCCGCAGCGTGTATTTCGTGCAGCTCGACCTGTCGCTGGTGCAGGAACCCGTGGTGGCGGGCGCGGGGTCGGCCGGCTGGAGCACGCCGTTGCTCTTCAGGACACCGACCACCTGCACGATGAACGTGATCTCGGGCTTGCCGGGCGAGTAGAGCGGCTTCTTGATCTCTCGGATGACGGTGATGTCGGATTTGGCGGGAAACCGGGATGCCTTGTCGGGCGCGAGGAACGCCTTGACCTTGGTCAGCGCGGCGTCGGGGTCGCCCGCCGCGGCCTGCAGGTAATAGTCGGCCAGCGACTCGGTGTCGGTCGCGCTCTCCCTGGTGTTCTGCATCGGGGGGACACCGCCGACATCGACGGGAACGCCGTTCGACGCGCCGTCGCCGACGACCGTCACATCGCTCCGGTCGGGGATGCCGCAGCCGCCCACCAGCAGCGTGGCGAGAACTGCCAGGGCGCAGAGCCGACGCCTCATCAGACCACCTCAGCCTTCGACCCGGCGCGCTCGGCCGGCGCTTCCGACGGTCCGGCGGCCGGTGCGCGGTCACGCGGGATCAGCGGCAGAGGCGCCGCCAGCAGCCGGTCGCCGGACCGCACCGGCAGGGTGAGCCGGAACTGGGCGCCCTCCCCCGGGGCGCCCCACGCCTCGAGCCAGCCGCCGTGCAGCCGCGCGTCCTCGGCACTGATCGACAGGCCCAGACCGGTGCCGCCGGTCTGCCGGGCCCGGGACGGGTCGGCCCGCCAGAACCGGTTGAAGACCAGGCTCTCCTCGCCCGGTTTGAGGCCGATACCGTGGTCGCGAACGGTGATCGCGACCGCCGCGTCGTCGCTGGCCAGGGTGACCTGCACCGGCCGGCCCTCGCCGTGCTCGACCGCGTTGCCGACCAGGTTGCGCAGCACCCGCTCGACCCGGCGCGGGTCGACCTCGGCGATCACCGGCGCGTCGGGCAGGCGCAGTTCGATCACGACGCCGACCCGCTCGGCCAGACCCGACAACCGGTCGGCCACGCGCTCGACGATCGGCACCAGGTCGGAGTGCTCGGCATCGAGCGCGGCGAAGCCGGCGTCGAAGCGGCTGATCTCGAGCAGGTCGGTGAGCAGACTCTCGAACCTGTCCAGCTCGGCCTGCAGAAGTTCGGCACTGCGGGCCACCGCGGGATCGAACTGGTCGCGCTCGGAGAAGATCAGGTCGGCGGCCATGCGGACGGTGGTCAGCGGCGTGCGCAGTTCGTGCGAGACGTCGGAGGTGAACCGGCGCTGCAGACGCGAGAGCTCCTCGAGCCGCACGATCTGCCGCTGCAGGTTGGCCGCCATCTGGTTGAACGAGGCGGCGAGCAGGGCCAGGTCATCCTCGCCGTCGACCTTCATGCGCTGGTCGAGCAGACCGGCGCTGAGCCGCTGGGCGGTGCGCGCGGCCACCCGCACCGGGGTGACCACCAGCCGGGTCACCAGGCCGGCGATCACCCCGAGCATGATGACCAGCGCCAGACCGGTGGCCAGCACGAGCGTGCGGATCTGGTTGGCGGCGCTGTCCTCGGTGGTCAGCGGCACGAGGTAATAGAGCTCGACATGACCGAAGCTGGTCGGCACCGGCGAGCCTGTGACCAGGTATTTCGTGGGATGGCCGCTGACCCGCGCGGTGACGATCTGACGAGCCACCTTGCGGTCGCCGGAGACGCTGCCGACCAGAGCGGGAGTGATCAGCTCGCCGGTGTCGACATTCGGCGAGGTGACCGACGGCAGCTCCGGATATTGCCCCGCGCGCATCGACACCACCGAGCCACCGGACTCGGTCGGGTCGCCGTCGGCCAGATTCTTGACGATCAGGCTGAAGGTCGCCGGCAGTTTGGGGTCGAAAGACTGCGGGTTGACCGTCAGCTGCTGCTCCGCGTACGCCACCTTGTTGCGCATCGACATCTGGACCTCGTCCTGGGCCCGGCTCAGCAGGATCTTGGCGCTGCGGTCGGCGATGAACCAGCCGAACGCGCCCACCAGCAAGCTCGAGGCGACGAGGGTCAGCGCGACGACGCGCAGCTGAAGGGAGCGCCGCCAGGCTCGACGGGCCGGTGCCGACCACACCTCGAAGCGGCGCACCAGGACACGCCAATATCGCCGCACGACCCGGAGGATGCGGCGCACGGGAAGCGGAAGCCAGGCCGGAGCGCGCACGCGGCAAGATTAGCCGCTCCCGGCGGCTATCCGGTGCCTGCCTTGTAGCCGACCCCCCGGACAGTCAGGATGATCTCCGGCCGCTCGGGATCCGGCTCGATCTTGGCGCGCAGCCGCTGGACGTGCACGTTGACCAGCCGAGTGTCGGCGGCGTGCCGGTAACCCCAGACCTGCTCGAGCAGCACCTCGCGGGTGAACACCTGACGCGGCTTGCGAGCCAGGGCCACCAGCAGGTCGAACTCGAGCGGCGTGAGCTTGACCTCGTCGGTGTCGCGCGACACGGTGTGCGCCGGGACGTCGATGGTGATCTGGTTGCCGGGCGGCCCGATGGTGAGCAGCTCGGGGGCGGCGTCCTCGCCCCGGCGCAACCGGGCGCGCATCCGGGCCACCAGCTCCTTGGGCTTGAACGGCTTGACCACGTAGTCGTCGGCGCCGGACTCGAGACCGAGCACCACGTCGACGGTGTCGCTCTTGGCGGTCAACATGACGATCGGGACACCGGACTCGGTCCGGATCGCCCGTGCCACGTCGATCCCGCTCATGCCGGGCAGCATCAGATCGAGCAGCACGATGTCGGGCCGGCTCTCCCGGAAAGCGGCCAGGGCACGTTCACCGTCGGCGACGAAAGAGGGCAGGAACCCCTCGCTCCGCAGAACGATTCCGAGCATCTCGGCCAGCGCTGGATCGTCATCGACGACGAGTACCCGGGCTCTCATGCGGTCCAATATTGCACTGTCCTCCCGAGCCCCACGTACCCCGGGGCCGATCTTGCGTAAAACAGGTGCCGGCGCCGGCCGCGCGAAGCCGGCAGCCGGGCGGCCCCCGAGGGGACCGCCCGGCCGACTATCCGTACAGATCAGGCACTGGGCCGGTCGAACTCGCCGGCCCGGACTCCGGCGATGAAGCCGGTCCAGTCCGGGTCGCCGAAGGCGAGCACCGGTCCGGAGGAATCCTTCGAGTCGCGCACCAGCACGACCGACGGAACGTTCGCAACCTCGACACAGTGGCCGGCGGCTCCGCTTCGAGTGCTCTTACGCCAGGTGAGATCGGCGTCCTGCATCGTGGGTCCCCTTTCAAGGATGGAGTGCCCATTTCAGCTCAAGATGCCGTCAAAAGGCGCAGCGCTTCCTCCCTCTCAGCGATGGCCGTTCGGCTCGACTCTGCCGACATAGAGCGTTCTCGCAGGTCAGACAGTGCGTCCCGGTAGACGTCCACATCGGCCGCTTTCACCCGAAAGTGACCGCCGGTGAGGCCCTCGCTGTGCACGACCGAGGCGCGGGTGCCGGCTACGAACTCGAGAACCATGAACGGCTCGGTCATTCCGGCATGCGCGCCGGCCCGGAACGGGAGCACCAGAAGCTCGACGTTGGGACGCTCGCAGTCCTCGACCAGGCGGGCCAACTGCCGGCGTAGCACCTCGGGGCCGCCGACCTCGCGATGCAGCACGGCCTCGTCGAGCACGATCCGCAGCACCGGGGGCGGCTCGCGGGTGAGCACGGCCTGCCGGGCCATCCGCAGGGCGAGCCGGCGCTGAATCGTCTCCGCCGCGCCCACGTCGGCCCCGACCTCGATCACGGCCCGCGCGTATTCGTCGGTCTGCAGCAGACCCGGGACGACCTGCGGTTCCCACTCACTGATCAGGACGGCGTCGGCCTCGAGGGCGACATATTCGTCGTACGGATCGGGGACCGACGAGCGGTAGGGCGCCCACCAGGCTCGGGCACGGCCGCAGCGGGCCAGCTCGCGGAGGCGGTCGCGGTCCTCCACCCGTACGCCATAGGCAGTGAGAAGGCGGTCGAGATCGGGCTCGGTGATGCCGGTGTGCGCGGTCTCGATCCGACTCAACTTCGACTCGGACCAGCCCAACGCGGTGGCGATGTCGGCGGCCCGGCGAGGGCCACGGAGACGTCGCAGCTCGTTCCCGAGCTCGCTCCGTGCCGTCGAGGTCGCCCTGGCCATGCGGAACACCATAACCGCAGATTGGTCGCTGTCTGCAACTTGCACCCCACGCTACGCACTTGCACGCAGGTCAGAGGCCATGAAGTATGGGAACCGGACCACGGGATCGGGGTGGCGGCAAACACCTCCGACCCGGATGACGGGTCCCGTTCGCCCTTCGCGGACGGGGCCCGGCCGGCTCCGTCGACACCCGGCCGAAAAGCGAATCTTCGGACGTACGCCACGTGGGGCACACAACCACACCAGCGCGCCGGCCGAGGGCCGGGCCGCGACCTCCCGTCGAGGTCGAGCCTCCTGCCGCGGCTTTCGCGGGGGCGACGCCTCACCCGAACGCAGACATAGCGAACGGGACGACGGGCCTAGGCCCGTCGTCCCGTTCATCCCCCCGGTTTGGTACCGCGCGCGTCCGTGGGACCCCCCGATCACCAATGACGCTGCGTGTTTATAGATTCACACTCTGCACAGTCCGTGTCAAGCGAATACGGAAATTTCCTATTTTCATTGTCCACATGGGCAACACAGAGTGCGAGCCACTGCCTTACGGCCGGTCAAGATGCAACCCGAACGAGGCGGTACCACGAGCACCGCTCAATGCGATCAGTCTTCATAAATCACTGGTAGGGCCACCCCGCCAGGCACACGCGGCCATCCCGCGCTGACTGCCTGCCGCAGACCACTGCCGGCCGCAGACCACTGGCCGCGGACTGCCGGCCGCAGACCACTGCCTGCCGCAGACCACTGCCGGCCGCAGACCACTGCCGGCCGCAGACCACTGCCGGCCGCAGACCACTGCCGGCCGCGGACTGCCGCGTTCGAGCAGCACCATCGCGTCGCCGGCCTGCATACGGCCGCCACCCAGCCCGCCCACCCGGGAAGGGCGCCGACCTTACGCTTCACCGGCACCCGAGCCACGAGTTGTCCACAGGCAGCACACCTGGCGCGGAGACGTAGCGGTTGCGAAGCCCTGAGAGAGCCGCTGACGCCCACCCGAGCAACGGCCCGGCTCCGTGTCCGCGCGCGGCCGCGCACAGCCACTCAGGCGCACTGAAAGGGTGCGACCCACGGCGGGCAACTCCGCCGGGCGGCCGGCAGCGCGCGGGACCGGCTGCCGGACGCAGGATCGACCGCTGGGTGTGTCGCGGGTCAGGACGGGACGGCGGCCACGAAGACCTGCCCGGAGCCGGACACCTTGATGGCACCGGCATCCGCGGGGGCGTAGGCGGCCGTACCGGCGGTCAACTCGACCGGGGTGCCGTCGACGCTTTCGCCCACGAAGACGTCGCCCGATGTGGCCAGGATGATGCGGGGGCCGGCGGCCGGGACCTCGGTCGGTGCGCGGGTGCCGTCCAGGTCGATGCGGAACAGCTCGAAGTCGGGCACCGGCACCGACCAGGTCGAGACGCCGGGGGCGAGCGGCGTACTCGGCAGGATCGGGTCTTCCAGGACCTCGAAGCGCAGGACCTTCAGCAACTCGTCCACGTCCACGCGCTTGGGGGTCAGCCCGCCGCGCAGCACGTTGTCGCTGGCGGCCATCAGTTCGACGCCGGCGCCGTGCAGGTAGGCGTGCAGGTTGCCCGCGGGCATCCAGATCGCCTCGCCGGGGGCCAGGCGTACGTGGTTGAGCAGCAGCGCCACCAGCACGCCGGGGTCGCCGGGATAGTGGTTGGCCAGGTCGGCGGCCAGGGTGAACGACGCGGCTTGCGGGTGGTCGGCGGGGGCCACCTGGGCCGCCACGGCGACCGCGGTGACCAAGTAGTCGCGGTCGTCGGCGGGCCACGTCAACAGAGTCCGCACCGCGGTGCGCAGGTCTCCCCCGCGCAGCGCTTCGATCACCGGGGCCAGGGCCGCCACGCCGAACGCCTCGATCGCGTCGGCCGCGGCGGCGGGGGCCCGGAAGCCGCAGAGCGCCTCGAAGGGCGTGATCGCGACCAGCATCTCGGGCTTGTGGTTCGCGTCGGTGTAGTTGCGGGGCAGGGCCGGATCGGCCTCTTGCCGGGCGTACGCCAGCTTCGCGTACTCCGGGTCGGGGTGGGCCTGCAGCGACAGCGGCGACTCGGCGGCCAGCACCTTGAGCAGGAACGGCAGCCTCGGGCCGAACGTCTCGAGGACCGCGCCGCCGAGCTGGCCCTTCGGGTCTTCGGCAATCAGCGACTCGAGGCTGACCGGGCCGTCGGGGACGCCGACGGTGGCGGGGTCACCGGGGTGGGCGCCCAGCCAGAGCTCAGCCTCCGGCTCGTCGGTCGGCGTGGGCCGGCCCTGGAGTTCGGCGATGACGGTGCGGGAACCCCAGGCGTACGGGCGGACGGGCCCGGTCAGCGAGTAAACGCTCATAACGGAAATCTAGCCTTCGGTCCGGTTTTGGGAGGGTGAGCTGTGGGGACGGCGGCCGCTAGACGGTCGCCGAGGGTGTTGCGGCCACCGACGAGGCCTTCGCGGGGCGGAAGATGTCGGGCTCGATGTAGATGACGCGGGCGATCGGCACCGCCGCGCGAATGCGGGCCTCGGCCTCGTCGATGTGGCGGGCCACGTCCTCGGCCCGCTCCGCGCCGGACACCGCGATCTTGACCGCGACCAGCAGTTCCTCGGGGCCGAGGTGCAGCGTCTTCATGTGGATGATCTGCTCGACGCCCGGGCCGGCCAGCACGGCCTGCTCGATCCGGCGGGCCGCCTCGGGGCTGGCACCCTCGCCCACCAGCAGGCTCTTCGTCTCGATGGCCAGGATCACCGCGATCGTCACCAGGAGCAGGCCGATCGCCGCGGTGCCGACGCCGTCCCAGACGCCGTTGCCGGTGATCAGGGTGAGCCCGACGCCGAGGAGCGCGAAGACCAGGCCGATCAGGGCGCCCGTGTCCTCGAGCAGCACGACGGGAAGCTCGGGAGCCTTGGACCGGCGGACGAAGTCGACCCAGGAGGTCTTGCCCCGGGTGTGGTTGGACTCCTTGATCGCGGTCCGGAACGAGTAGGACTCGAGGCCGATCGCGACCACCAGCACGACGATCGGGACCCACTGCCACGACTCGATCGGCTCGGGGTGCTCCCACTTGTGGTAGGCCTCGTAGAGGGCGAAGAGCCCGCCCACGGCGAAGAGCACGATGGCCACGATGAACGCGTAGATGTAGCGCTCGCGGCCGTAGCCGAACGGGTGCTCGGGCGTCGCGCCCTTCTT
>DASRYP010000250.1:0-3505 GCA_035687165.1 Actinoplanes sp.
TGTCTCGGTGGGGTTCCCTCCCGGTCCGTCCTCGGCCTCCGGCCGCGGGTGGCGCTCCTCGGGTACACGGGGGACGCCCGGCGTCGGCTGTCTCGGTGGGGTTCCCCCCCGGTCCGTCCTCGGCCTCCGGCGTGCGCCCTCGGTCACCAGTGACCGCACAGGAACGACCGATAACCGCGCGTCTTGGCCTCCGGCCTGCGGGCGCGGCCGGGGCCCACCCCACCGAGCGCCGCCGCCTCTGCCTTCACGGTCACGTGTGCCCACGGACGTCGCGGCGCGAGCGCCCGCCGGGGCGCTCAGGGCAGGACGTCGCCGGGCAGCTCCGGGTCCGCGGCGCCGGCGGCGCGGACACGCGTGGGCCGGATGCGGTCGGCCAGCTCGTCGAGGCCGGCCAGGCGCAGATAGCCGGCGAGGATCGCGGCCACGTTGTGCAACACGCGGCGGAAGCGCGCCTCGGACTCGTCACGACGCACGCGCGCGAGCTCGGTCTCGCGAGCCTCGCGGGCCACATTGTCGAGGGCGCCGCGATAGGACTCCAGGGCCGGAGTCACGGGCGCGGCCAGCTCCGCGGCGGTCACGGGCTTGCCGAGCACCGTGGCGCCGGTGCGTGGATTCTGCTCGAGCAGCGTCATCATCGAACCGGCATAACGCGCCAGACCCTCGTGACTCTCGGGAATGGGCTCGTCCAGCCGATAGATGCGCAGGCTCTCGGGATCGAAGCACTCGCGCGCCTCGCCACGCACCGCGACCATCACATCGCGAAGCTGCGCGCCCTTGGTATCGCGATCCTGGCGGGCCAGGATGTCCTCGGCGAGCTCCTGGTCCATCACCTCGCCGCGGGTCCGCTGCTCGTCCATGCTGCGATCCAGCAGAGCACACTGGCCCAGGATCTCGGCGCGCGTGCGCGCGGGGTCGATGGCCCCGGGGCCGTGCAGCGCCAAGATGCCGGTGACGATGCGGTCGACATTGCTTCGACCCGCAGCCACCACCGACCGCGCATACTTCAAAAGATATACCTCGATCTTCGAGATGGGCATGAATCCCCCCAACTATCTGTGGCGTTTGCCTGTTCTATTTCCGTTCGTCGTGCAAAGCGCACCTCTCCCACCCCGGAAACCCCGGTGAAAGAAAGGTACCTCTACTTACTAAGACGCAAAAACGATCGAAAACCGGACACGCTGAACGTCATTTTCTTGATCTTTTTTCCGCCCGACCTTTGTGCGACTCCCCCGCCAAAGCGAGCAACCACTCGAATCGACACGGGATCAGGGCAATCGCCGTACGCATGACCGCCGACCCGCTCGGCGACCACACGATCGGCCGTACGCACGCTCGCCGACCCGCTCGGCGACCACACGATCGGCCGTACGCACGCTCGCCGACCCGCTCGGCGACCACACGATCGGCCGTACGCATGCTCGCCGACCCGCTCGGCGACCACACGATCGGCCGTACGCATGCTCGCCGACTCGCTCGGCACCCGTCCGTTCATCGTGCGCACTGCCGCCGATCCGCTCGGTGCCCGCACGTTCACCGTGCGCACTGGCCGCCTTCGCGGCAGCGACGTAGATGCCGCTCGGGGCGGTCGATGCGCTCGACCAGGTGCCTCCTTCTTCCAAGATCGTCGAACAAGGCGCTTACTTCTTGGTTCGAAAAAGTTAGAAGTAGAGATGTGGCATCGAAGCTCGAACACCATGCCGAGCAGCTCAGCGCCCTCGGCCATCCGGTTCGTCTCGCCATCCTGCGCTACGTGGTGCAGGGTGAGGGGAGTGGCACGGCGGCTGGAGACATCCAGTCGCATGTCGAGCTTCCAGCATCGACCTTGAGCCACCACCTCAAGCGGCTCGTGGCGGCCGGCTTGCTCACGACCCGTGCCGAGGGGACGTTCCACCTGTATTCCGCCAACTACACGGCGCTTCGAGCCCTGACCGATTACGTCTGGGAAGACTGCTGCAAGCGTGGCACGGGCACCTGCTGCTGAGCCCCTGCCTTTTTTTGGCCGCTCAGTTCGACTTTTTTCGAAGGAAAGACGCCCATGAACGTATGGAAGCCCCACATTCCCCTCAACGTGTCGGAGATCGAGGCCGCGGGGCTCAGGACGTTCACGGAAGAGGACACGGCGTGCTGCTATGCGGTCCAGGACAAGGTCTGGATCGAGGACCCGGACGGGAACGCGTGGGACGTGTTCGTCGTGAAGGCCGATGCGCCGGTCATGAAGGCCGATGCCAGCACGTGCTGCACTGCCAACGCCGGCGCCAGCACGTGCTGCGCTCCCACCGGGGCGACCCATGCAGGCTGACCTGCTGCGCCGAGCCGTCGCCGAGGGGCTCGGGACGGCGTTCCTCCTGGCGACCGTGATCGGCTCCGGGATCATGGGCGAGCGCTTGTCGGGCGGAAACGTCGCCATCGCGCTGCTCGCCAATACGCTGGCCACCGGGGCCGGGCTCGTCGCCCTGATTTCGACCTTCGGTCCCACATCGGGCGCCCACTTCAACCCCGCGGTGACCATCGCCGACGCGACTCAGGGCGGCGTGGCCTGGAGGGACGTTCCCGTGTACGTCCTGGCCCAGGTCCTCGGGGCCTTTGCGGGCGTCGCCGTTGCCCACGTCATGTTCGGTGAGCCCGTCGTTTCCGTCTCCGAGCACGCTCGCGCGGGCGCGAGCCAGCTCGTGAGTGAGCTCGTCGCCACGTTCGGGCTCCTCGCCGTCATCTGGGGGTGCACGCGGCAACGAGCGACCGCCACGCCGTTCGCCGTGGGCGCCTACATCACGGCCGCCTACTGGTTCACATCCTCCACCTCGTTTGCCAACCCCGCGGTGACGCTCGCGCGCTCGGTCAGTGACACGTTCGCCGGCATCCGGCCCGTCGATGTTCCGGGCTTCATCGTCGCCCAGGTGGCCGGCGCGAGCGCAGCAACAGCGCTCTTTCGATGGCTGGTGCCGACGCTGCCGGAGGTTGGGGCCGATGTTCTCGTGCCTCACGCCGGTGAGCCACATCAGAGAGATACAGCATCATGAAGACGATCATCTTTGCGTGCGTTCACAACGCTGGCCGGTCGCAAATGGCTGCAGCGTTCTTCAACCACCTGGCAAGCCCAGCCGTGGCCAGAGCCATTTCCGCAGGGACCCGCCCGGCGAATCACGTGCATCCCGAAGTAGTGGCAGCCATGCGTGAGGTGAACATCGATCTCACATCGGCCAGGCCGCAACTTCTCACAGAGCAACTCGCGACGGGCGCGACCCTCCTCGTCACGATGGGCTGTGGCGACGAATGCCCCGTCGTTCCGGGAATGCGGCGCGATGACTGGCCCCTCTCGGACCCGAAAGGGCAGCCGATGGATCGAGTCCGTGAAATTCGCGACGACATCCGAGCGCGGGTCTGGAACCTCCTCATTGCAGAAGGTTGGGTCGAAGCGTAGGACGGACGGGCGCGGGCTCACGCAGGGGCCGGCGCGCTGCATCCTGCTCGGGGCTCGTGGGTCGCGTGTGCGTCGCGAGCCAGGGTA
>DASRYP010000251.1:0-13382 GCA_035687165.1 Actinoplanes sp.
ACGTGTCGCCGACCCGCTCGGCGAGCGGGAACGGGATGTCGACCTCGACGGCCGGATGCGACGGGATCTGGTACAGCTCGCGGGTCGCGTTCAGGTCCGGGAAGTCACCTTGCGTCGTTCCACCGAAACCGACCTGACCCATGCTCACGAAGGACAGGGTCGGCAGATACCTTCCGGCCGCTAGCACGGGGTCGGCCGTCTGGTTGAGGTCGCGCAAGGTGACCTTGTTCATGCCGTAGGAGTAGCCGAACTGCTGCGCGCCGTAGGCGACCCGCTGCTCTTCGCAGTACAGGACGCGAAGGGCCGCGTAATCGAGGTTCAGCGCCACCGACTGGCCGGCCCCGGAGATGCCGCCATCGGTCAGCGGAATGACGATCTGCACCTGGAGCTGCTGGCGGCCTGCGCCGTAGGTCTCCTGCAGTCGCAACAGATCGACGTAGCGCCACGGCATCTTCTCAGCCGACCCCATGTCGGCCGTGTTCCAGCAGTTATTGATGTCGCCCAGGTCGAGGGACTGGATGGTCTGTCCGGTGAAGGTGGACCCGGTCGTCTCGCTGACCGTCGAGTTGAGCCCGCCGAGAGCGCCGGTATTCGCGGCGAACGACTTGCCGAGGAATTGCTGGCCGCTACCGAGGTCGTTCATCTGGACCAGTACGGTCATCGATTGCGAGTCGGCAGTCGGGTTGACGAACGACATCTGGGCGCCGCTCGTGTTCTCGATGTCGAAGACGTTGCCGGCGTAGAGCATCGAGACGTTCAGAATCCTCTTGCTGGCGAGCTCGGGGTACTGGTTCACCGCGAACCACAGGCTCATGGCCTGCAGGTTGCCGCTGGCGTACCCAAACTGGGCGTACTTGCCGTCGCCCGGATTCTGTAGCGCCTGAGCGTAACTCGACGCTCCGACGAGGCTGATCGCCGAGCCCGTGACCGTGGCCGAGCTGACCGGAATGATCAGCTCGCGAACCGGTCCGGTCTGATCCTCCTCGCCGTAGGGATAGATGTTGACCTCGGCGACGTGATAGACAATCGCGGCGCCGGGCAGCTCGTTGACGTAAAACCGGGCGTCACGCGGCCGCGCGGCCGTAGCCAGGGTGAAGGCCACCCCCCGCTCGACCGTGTTGACCGATGGCGAGTACGACAGCACCTCGTCGCGGATCGGTACCCACTCCTCACCGAGGATGTAGGCGGCGCGGGGATTGTAGTTGCCCATGTCTCACGCCCTCTGTGCCGCGACGGCGATGCCCCGACGGGCCAGGGCCGAGGCGACCCCTTCGCCGGCCGCTTGGCCGGTCGCCCGGGCCTCGGCGGTCGTCGGCACCGCGCCGCTGAACATCACGTTGACGATGATATTGCCGACCGCGGCCGCGCCGGTCGCCCCCGCGACACTCGATCCCGACACCGGGCCGGCCCCGAGCGACGCGATGAGGGCTGCGACGTCGGGCAGGCTGTCCCGCACGCCGATCCCGATGCCGGCGCCGATCGGCTCGCCGATCTCCTCGGCCATGAGCCGGGATGGACTGCCGATTTTGAGGGCGTTCTTCATCGGACCGATGATCTTGTCCTGGACGAAGCCGGTCACCTGCGACCAGAGCCAGCCGCCCATCGCCGAGATGCCGTTCCACAGACCGCGGATCAGGTTCTTGCCCTGCTCGATCAGCAGTGCACCGAGATCGCCCAGGGCGTCGAGCAGTCGGCCCGGCAGCGCCAGGAAATAGTCACGGATCTCGGTCAGCTTATCGACGACGATCTGACGGACGTACTCGAAGACAATTCGGAAGTTTTCGGGAAATTCGGTAAAAGCCTTACCGATGAACTCGAAGAACTCCTTGATCTTGCCCCAGGCCGCTGCGGCGAAGTTGCTGATCGCGTCCCCGACAAGCTTCCAGTCGATCATCGCCAGCGCGCGGCCGACCTCGCCGATCGCCCGCGCCATGAACTCGAGAATCGGTGTAAGCGGCTTGAGTACGACCGCGAGCAGCAGCAGCACCGGGACGGCCAACTGAGCTAGTACGCCGATGAACTCGGCCAGGACCGGCAGAACCGGCGCCAGGGCGACCATGACCTGACCGATGGCCTCGCCAAGAGGCTGCAGAGCCGGCCCGAGGGCGTCGAGCGCCGGCCCGAGGGCGTCGAGGATCGGCGTCAGGATCGGGACGATCGCCTTGATCAGTTTGCCGAGAATCGGCAGGATCGCCGACAGCGCGCCGCCCAGCGACGGGGCAAGCTCCCCGATGGCCGACCCCAGGATGGGCGTCAGCTCGGCAAGAGCTGACTTGATCTCCGGGATGACCGGCTGGAAAGCGTTCGTCAGCGCGATCGAAACCGTGTCCTTGAAGGTTGAGAACACGCCCGTAAGAGACTGCGCCTGTTGAGCCATGGCTCCGGCGGCGCCGGGGAAGGCGCCCATGCCGGCGAGGAGGGCGTTAATGCCGGTCGTCGCGTCGACCTCGCCGGCGGTGATCTTCTCCATCGTCTCGGCGACGGACAAACCCAGGGAGGCGGCGATGGCCGCATTGGCGTTGAATCCGGGCAGTGCCTCGGCGAGTTGGAGAAGCTCCTCCTGCGAGATCTTGCCCTTGCTCGACATCTGGCCGAAGGCGCGCACGACCGAGTCGATGCTCTCCTGCGTGCCGCCCAGAACGCTAACCAGGTTGCCGATGACGGTCAGGGTCGGGATGACCTCTTCCCGCGTGATCCCGACCGCCTGACCGAATGCCAGGATCCGCCGCGACGCGTCGGCCACGCCGGCGAACTCGAACGGCGTATTGGCGGCGAACTGCTGCAGCTCACTAAGGAACTGCTGCGCGACCTGGGCCGACCCGACCAGCGCAGTCATGCCGATCTGGACCTGCTCGAGGCTGGCCGCGGACTTGAGCCCGAATCCGGTCATAGCCGCCAGGCCTGCGCCGGCCGCTACCCCTATGCCGAGCAGGCCCATCTTGACGGTCGCCAGCGCGCCGCCCAGCTTGGCGGAGATGCCGGCGCCTGCGGCCGAGGTCGAAGCGCCGACCTCGGCCATCGACACCTTGGCCTGGGTGGCGACCTCGCGGAGGGCCATCTCGGCGCGCTCGCCGCCGCGCTGGAAGTCCTGACCCATTTCGCGGGTGGCACTACTAGCCGAGCGCTCCGCCTGCTCAAAAGCGGCCTCGACCCGCTGCGTGACGCCACGAAGGGCCGCGTCGATGTCGGACTTCAAGCGACCCATGGCGCCGCTGAAGTCAAACACGACCTCGACGGAGGCGGTATCGATGGGACCGGTCAACGCCCACCCCCGTGGTCGTGTCTCAGGCTGGCTCGGTCGTAGCGGCCGCAGCCGCCCGGGACCTCTCCATTCGGGCTATGTCGGCGGGCGTCGACCTGGCCCAGGGCGGCCGCGGCGGACGGATCGCCTGAACGGGGTCGGCCTGCCTGGTTGTCTCCCAGGTTCCGAGCGGGCCGGTGAAGGCCCGAGCGACAAGATCGTATTTATCGGGCGGAGTCAGGGTGAGCATGTAGTGATGGACGAGGTCGAGCCAGTCGCCAGCGTCTAGTTCGGACTGTCGGATTCCTCGGGCGAGGCACCATCCGTTGAAGAGGTGCCATCGCTCGGGGCACCCGTCGTGAGCGCCGTCGACCCAGCGGGCGAGTCCGAGGACGGCAGCGTAGGGCGTCCGAGTCCGTAGCGCTCGAGCAGCCAGTACATGACCGGCAACGCCTGCTGCTGCAGATCGATGGGGAGCTCGCTCTCGCCCGCGAGTCGCTCGGCGAAAAGCTTGCCGCTGTCGCCGGGCAGGAGGATCCGCATCACGCCGGCGACGGCGCCGATCATCCTGCCCACTGAGTCCTCATCGGTAACGCCGCCCATCTCGCCGAGCTGGGCATGTACCCCGGCAAGCTTGCGGAGCGCGACCGGCGAGATGATCGCCGGGGCGGCGAACACGTCGTCGTCGATACGGAAGCGGTGAGGCTCCCTCTTGATCGTGAAGTCCTTGATAGGTGCGTCTGCGGCATCAGGGTCGGTCATGCACAGAGTCTAGATCGTCACGCGCCGCGACCGATAGCGCCGCCACGGCCTCCCGCGCCGGGGTGCCGGGCAGCAGGAGCGCGCCGAGCAACCACCGGGCCGGCCCGACCCGCCGCACGGCGAAGCGGTAGGCGAAGGCATAGTTGTCGAAGAGCTGCCGGGCGAGCGCGGTCATGCCGTGATGGTACATCCTGTTGACACGTCACTAGGTGCGTCTGTAGCGTGGCGGACATGACTTCACCAGCGACCAGGTCGGCAATGATGAATCTCTACGTGCTTATGGCACGCGACAGCGACAGCGCCGAGCTCGTCTACCGGCTCCGGGGCGGCCCAGTCTTCGACGCGCTCAACCTGATGCGCGATGGCGGACTCAGGGTCCATGTCCCCGGCCGGACGGGCGCCGAAGTTCCAACCCTGCCCGGCCGGGGACATGCGATCTTCGCCGATCTGAGCGTCATGGTCGACCGCCCTGACCGATGGGCCCACCTCATCGGTCTTGACTGTCCGATCATCCTCGACGTGCATTTCCCGCTCGGATTTCCGGACCATACGCTGACCGTCCAGCCCGGGCGCACCGATGAGGCCAGAGATCAGGAGGAGGATCGCAAGGCGCAGGAATACTGGTCCGACCTGCGGCGTATCGACCTAGCCATGACCATGGTCATGGAATCTACGGTCGTCACCTGCCCTCGGCGCGACTGGGCCGAACCGATCTCTTGGGTCTCGCGGCGGCGCGTGCAGATCCTTCCAAATGTGACCGACCCGGAGTCGGGTCGTGAGTACACCATCGCGTTTCTCAAGATGCTCGACCAGGCGTATCGGGCCAAACAGCGACGTCTCCCATTGACCAGGCGACACCGTATCGTCGCGCGCCTTATCCGGACCTCGGGCATTCAGGCCATGGCCAGACGTCACGTCGCGGATAAAGTGATGTCGACTCTCGAGCAGTCCGACATCGACTGGACGCGCTACAGTTCCCACGCCGAGGATTGAGGACGAGATGATCTACTGGGTCCGGCCGGTCGACTGCGATACGAACACGTGCATCGAAGTCGCGCGGGGCGATGGTGGCGGCGTACTCGTGCGCAACTCCTCCGCTCCAGCCGACATGATCCGGTTCTCCGATGCTGAGTGGTGCGCCTTCCTGGCCGACGTCCGAGCCGGCAAGCACGGCAACATGGGCCAGATCTGAGCGCTCACCTCCTCCGAACGGGGGAGGTTTTCTTGCGGTAGTTGCTCACGCACGAATCCGATGTACGTAATGTCGGATCTCCGCTCACCTCATCCGTTCGGACGGGTTCAGCGACGGGCCGCCCAGAGCGCGTTCTTGAGAAACGCATTCGGAGCCATGCCGCGGACCGCGCGCGCGTACACGAACTTGCGCGACCCTCGCGGCTTGAACCGGAGCCGCTTCGCCCGCACCGGCCTGATCATGCCCTGACGCGGCCCATAGATGCCGGTCCCGTTGTGTACGAGGATCGCGTACCAGACGTTCGTGCCGACGATGACGGCCGGCCCGTTCGGGCGCTGCACGACCTGAGTGTTGATCGACGCTCGCAGGCGCCCGGTGTCGATGCGCTTCGGACCGTCGATGCCGCCCAGGTTGCGTTTCGCCTGCGTCTCGACCAGCAGCCCCCTGCGCAGGAGGTCCCGATAGACGCCGCCCTGTGGCGAGGAGATGAGCGCCCGGACCGCGGCCAGGTCGAGCCGGTGCGAGAACGACGCCGAGGCCATGGCCGACCCCTAGTCGTCGCAGGGGCAGCCCAGCAGCACGCCGAGCAGAAACGACATCTCGATGCCGCCACAGCCGCCCTGCTCCGGGTACGTGTTGGCCGCGCCGATCGAGAACGCGGACAACCGCGCCGGGCTGGCCGAATGGATCTGGTCGAGACAGCAGGCGACCGCCTGACGTGCGGCCGTGCGGTCGTCCTCGAGCGTGAGCGCCGCGGCGAGCTCGGCGTCGCACGACGGAGGGGCGCCATCCTCGCTCACGCTCGGCAGGCATCGAGTGATGGACAGCAGGACGTCGGCGACCGCATAGCGCGGCGTGCAGCGCTTCGTCGCCCAGTTCAGGGTCGACGCGTTCGCCGGGAACGTGTCGGACCCGTAGACGGACCGGATGGCCAGCGCGACCTGCCCCGAGCACTCGCCCTCGCACGGCCCGCAGTTGTCCCAGGGGATCTGTGACGTCGGCACGAGGAGGCACTGACGGCATGGTGCGCCGGCTGGCGTCTGATCCAGCGCGTCGACCACGCAGGCGCCGACCCCGGTCACGATCGACGCGAAGCCGGGCCTCGTCAAGCTGACCGTGATCGTCACGACGTGCCGACCCGGCGGAAGTCCGTCCCGTCCACGTCATACACCATCGGGACGGCGCGCAGGCGGTTTGGGTTGTAGGTCGCGATGAACGTGTCCGTCCAGCGCAGCCCGAGGAGACCGCGCTCGAGGAGATCGGTGAAGGTCGGGAAGTCGATCGTGATGCCCTGCCGGGTGACCTGGGTCGCGTTCTTCGGAATGGCGCAGGCCTGCCCGGAGCAGGCCTTGACGATCTCGCAGGCCAGTTCTCCGACCGCCAGCTTGCCTGCCGCCGGGACCTCTTCGCCGACCGTGAACGTCACCGACCACGTGTCGGTCTGCGTGTCGGCCTTCGTGAAGTCCTGACAGATCGGCCAGGACTGGCCCCCGAGCCGCACCAACTTACGGAAGTCGTCGACGTGGTAATCGGTGCCCGGCGTGAGCACGACGCCGTCAACCTTGACCTCCTGGACCGAGTGCACGGGAGACGGGAGGATCGCCTCGGACAGCGGTGTGCACGAGCAGGTCCCGAAGCATCCGCCACACGTGAGGTTCATCCATGCGCCGTTATAGAGCCACGGCACGGGCCAGAGCCCGGCGCCGGCGCCGTACGATCCCCACTCCCACCACTGGCCGCCGTTGAACGGACCGTCGTCGCCGCCGCACGAGCGACGGCACGGGCGCACGGTGAGCGTGCACAGGCCGAAGCGCTGGCCGGAGAGCTGATACAGGATGTCGGACGCGGCCTGCAGCGCGAAGCCGGTCGTGACCGGCGACTGCGCGGTCAGGTCACAGCACCAGATCGGATCCCATGGACTACACGGGCTGGCCCCGGTGGACGAGGACGGGGCGTTTCCGACCGTGAACTGCTCCGAGGCCTGAGTCTCGTCCGAGGTCCAGACGATGACGTAGTCGCCTGCGGTCTGCCCGGCCGGAACCGCCCAGGCGTAGGAGTAGAGCCCGGTCGCCAGGTGCGAGATGCCGACCGCGGTCGGGGCGACGACCACGGTCGCGCTGGACGTGACGATCGAAACCGTCAGGTTCGTGACGTCTGCGGCCGGCCCGCCGGCGTACTGGTAGAACTGCGCGGTGAACGTCGTCGTCTGTCCGGGTGTCGCGCTGGTCATCAGCTCACCGGTCCCAGGTTCTTGACGATCCAGGCGAACGGGAAGGCCGCCGAGGCAAGGGCCTGCCCGGATCCCGTAGCCAGGACGGCCAGAGTGACCTGAACGTTTCCACCGTTCAGGTCCGCCGCGGCGACCGTGAAGCCCTGCGAGCCGAAATAGCCATTGAACGCAGGGTCGGGGTAGAGCCCCGGGTTGCCCTCGACGAGTGGCGTCGAGGTTCCTGACCCCAGGAATCGGGCGATGGCCGCCCCGTCCCAGACGGCCACGTCGAGGAATGAGTCGGCGGCCAGGTCGAAAAGTGCGGTAAGGCTAACCTCAATGAAGTCGCCGATCTCCGCCGGGACCGGCAGTGCGTCGAGCGCGGCCAGTCGCTGCCACGCGGCAACCGTATTCGGGAAGGCGACGTTGCCGGTGGTGATCCGGCTCTGCCGCACGACGGGCTTCGTGGCCAGGGTCGCCAGGGTGGCCGTCGGGATGGCGCCGACCTGAGCGGCCGTGTAGTCGCCGGCCTGGGCGGCCACAACACCAACACGGCCGAAAACCGAGTCGACCGCTCCGCCGCCGGCGGCCGGGTCGTAGACAAGTCGGGTGGCCTGCGCCAGGTCGACGGTCAGGACCTCGGTGGCCGCCCCGATGGGGAGGGCGACGAGCTCTCCCGCGGCGTCGGCGGCCAGGATGTCGCCCCGGGTCCAGCCGTCGACGTCTACCTTCGTGGGGTCGCCGCCGATGTAGCCGGTTGCGGTCACTGACGTCTCCCCTCCTGCGATGACAAGAGCGGGTCGGCATTCCCCCGTGGGTACCGGCCCGCTCCTGCTGTGTCCACCCCTCGATGGCGACGAGGGTCAGTGTAGATCAGATTGTGGCGATGGCACAGGCCGAGGGTGGCGGCGCCGTGTTCTGCAGGTTGCGCAGCCAGTGGTCGCCCTGCTCGACCTCGCCCGTGCTGAGGTAGGTGTCGCCGACGGTCCACAGTGGCGACGCGTCGTAGGTGTTGCCGATGATCTGCAGCATCGTCGGATCGAGGCTGTAGGTCGTGTCGCCCCGCTTGCCGTCGGCGATGTGCGGCCACGCGTGATACGGGTAGTAGACGATCCCGGACGCGTCACAGGACTGCGGCGGCGCCTGCCACAGCTCAAGCGACCAGTGCGCCATCGAAGCGTTTGCCCAGGTTCCGAGCGCAAAGCCGGTCCCGGTCGGCGTGGATGTCGCGGTGAGCAGGCGCCCGGCGAGCGTGTAGACGATGATCCCTGGGTTCCAGACGCAGAAGTCGATCGTCAGCTCGTCGTTCGTGTACTGGTCCGGGATCTTGTAGTTCTGGCAGAGCGCGCCGTTGGCCTTGCGGGTGATCTTCCGGTCGCCTGTGTCGTACTGGGGGCTCTGCTGAACCTGCGTGAAGCCGTCCATGACGATCTGCGCCGACGTGGCGCCGGTCACCGGCACGCCGCAGGCGTTCAGCTTCGTGATCCGAATGATCAGGCCCTCAATCGGGCTGTCACAGAGGACGTTGACCATCTCGCTACTCCTCCTAGAACGCCGACTGGGGCTGGCCGGTGATGTCGCCGCCCGTGCTGATCAGTACGGCGTACAGGCAGCAGCACGAGTAGCCGAGCACGTACGTTCGCTCGACGATGCTCTTGACCAGGTTCGTGTCGCGGTCGAGCATCTCCTGGAATCGGAACGTCTCAGGGGCGCTCCGGTAGGCGAACACGGGACCGGTCGCATAGACCCAGACGGCGTTGGTCGGCGTCGCGCCGGCCGGTGACGTGCCGGGGTAGCCGGCGCCGAGCGCGACGAGATTGTTGGTCGCGACCGTCTTGAGCTGTCCGCCGTCGGGCTTGATAAGTCCGCGCTCCATGAGCCGCTCACCGAGCACGGTCGGAACATGCAGCGTGAGCTGACCCTGGTAGCAGGCACTCGCCGCGGCCTCGAGCCGACCCAGACCCTCGACGGCGTCCAGGGCCACCCCGGTTACCTCGGTAGCCGCGCACTGCAGGGTGATAGTGACGACCTGGGTCGCCGAGTCCTCGACCGTGGCGTTGGCTGCCAGGTGGGGCAGCACGATCCCGCTGTCGCCACCGGCCGCGCCGGTCCAGAACGCGCGCTCGACCTGGTAGGCCTCGGTGCGGGTCATGGCGTCGACCGCGCGGGTCCGCTGCTCGTCGACCGAGTAGCCGACCGGCGAGCAGTCGACCTCACCGAAAACGGTGAACGGTTGGGCGCCGAAATGCTCGAAGTCGATGTTGTCGGCCTTCGTGGCCGGCGTGTTGCCGGTGCCCGACGGCAGACAGCTCGGGTCGTAGGTGACGCCGCCCGACCCGCACAGGTCGGACCAGGTTACGCCGTTACGCCACTTCGACTCGGGCTCGTCGTAGCGGGGCTGCACGACGCTGAGCAGCCCGTAGTTGCGGTCAGCGAAGGTGGGAGGTGAGACGAGCTGACGCGGTCCGGGCATCCCGGCTCACCTCCCTTTCTCTTCACTGCGGCGCGTAGCGCCCTCGTAGATTCGGACGTAAGGCGAATCGCCTTACGGGCAGCAGCTCGTCAGGTCGGCCGCGCCGGTCGTGCCGTCGGGGCAGACGTTGATGGTGTACTCGCGCACCTCGTGACCGAACTGGGCGATGAGGTGGCACTCCTCCATCCACGCCGCGGTGAAGTCGTTGGTCGCGTTGAGCGTCGAGTCGCGGACCACGCCGAGGTCGAGGCTCATGCCGTTGCCGCGGGCGACGGTGCCCGGGGCGTACAGGAAGTGCCGCACCGTCGACGGGTAGGACGTGATCGCGGTCGACGCTCCGGGCTGACCCGCCGCGCGGACCTGGTAGTCGGCCACGAACTGGGCCCGGACGTTGCGCACGTCGAACCAGCGCGCGATCTCCGAGTCCGGAACGGCCATGAAGTCGGACACGCCGGTCCGCTTCGCCAGGTCGGCCCGGATGAGGCCCTTCGCCCACGCCGGGTAGACGGCCTCGATGACGGCGTCCTCGCACATGCCGAACTTGGCCCGGTAGTCCCAGGCGCCCAACTCGGCCGTGGCCAGGATCGGCGCGGCCGCCCCGGACCCGGTGACCGTGCAGCCGGCGACCGCGTCGGCCAGGCTGGCGATCGTCGAGATGTACCGGGCGTTGCTGGCGTGATAGTGCGCCGACATGAGCAGCCGCAGGAAGTTGCGGGTCGCCTCGGGCCACGCGTTGTCGGCCAGGTTGCCGGCCGTCAGACAGATGCCGTAGCACTCGAGCCTGCGGTTGTCCATCGTCGAGCACGGCACGTCGATGCAGGGCTTCGTCGGCGAGCCGGTCGCGGCCAGGATGTCGTCGCCCTCGGTCCACAGCCACGGGACCGTGGCGTTGCTGAACGCCGTGTACCAGGGCAGCGCCGGGCTGAACGTGTCGGCCAGACTCGGGCTGATCGGGAACTGAATGCCGCCGCGCTCGACGCCGAACGTCGGCAGGTCGATCATGCCGCATTCCTGGGCGATGTTGAAGAAGTCGTACCGGATCTGGCTCGGTGCGCACCAGCCGCCGGACGCGACCATGCTCGCCATGTTCGACGGCACGGCGGCCCGGCTGATCTTCTCGATGTAGGCCTGAACGGCCTCGACCGATGACTGATCGTTGAACTTCGTCTCGAAGTCGTTGCGGATGCTCGCGACCTGAACGCCGCCGTACGGGTCGTTGTGGCGCCGCTTGCGCCGCGGCGCTCCGCTGGTGCCAGCGTCGCCCATGTTGCGGGCCCGCTGCTCGACGAGCGCGCCGAGCTGGCTCACGTCGTTGAGCTGGGCGCCGGCCTCGAAGGACCCGGGCAGGCCGACCGACGCCGTGATGGCGAGCTGAGCCTGGGGCGCCTGCTGGGGCGGCCCAGACGCGCGCATCCCGGACAACGACGGGTTGAGGCGGTTCTTGCCGCCGGACAGGCCACCGGTTTCGCGGGACGCGGTGACCGCGCCACCGACCGGGCGGTTGCCGGCCGCGGTGACGAGCTGAGGCGTAGCGGCGCCCGCGTCGGCCGGAGCGGCGGGCTCGGTGGCCGGCGTCTCGACTGGCGCGTCACCCTCGCCGCCGGGCTCGTCGCCGTCAGGCTCGGGCTCAGTGTTCTGGGCCACGATGGCGTCGAAATCGGACTGGAGCTGGGCCTCTTCGGCCTGGATCTCGGCGCCACGGGCCGTCAGCGACGCGATCGCCTCACCGAGTGCCTGTGCCTTCGGCAGGTTATCGCGGGTGCGCCCGGCGTCGAGAATGGTGTCGAGCTCGGCCTTGGCCTGGGTGCGAAGGTCGGCAACCTGCTCGGCGGTCAGCGTCGAGAGGTCGGCGGGAAGCTGGAAAGGGGCGCCCGCGTCGCTGGCGCCGTTGGACTTCGGCATCGGATGCCCCCGTGAGACAGAGATCTGGTGGATAGTCTCTCGGCGGCATCCGAGGTCGAGCGTTGGTGGTCATCGTAGACGGTTCTGATCGTTTCGCGCCATCGGCGCGACGATCACTGTGAAGTCGGGCCCTCCGTCGGCGGCGGGGGCGGCGGAGGCGGCGGTTTCTTACCGCATCCACACATGGGCGATCACCTCCCCGCGAGCGCTTCGATCTCGGCCCAGCGCGTCGCGTCGTCGCGGCCGCTGGCGACCATGATCTCATTCCAGCGGCTCGCGTCGTCGCGGCCGACCGCCGAGGCGATCAGATCGTAGACGCCGGCGACCCACTCGGGCTCAGGCTCCGGCTCGGGCTCAACGAACCGGACCGGCACCGACGACGCAACGATCGCGTCCTCGCGCACACGCACCGACGCGTTAACCGCGGTCGGGAAGCCCTCGACCGGCACGAGCAGGGCGCCCTTCAGCTTGCCGCCCTGCCAGTCGCCAGACAGCGCGCAGGCCATCATCCGTTCGACCGCGTCGGCGGAGATCCCGTGCAGCAGCGCGCCGGCGACCCAGGTGCCGTTGTGATCCTCGCCGACGCGCACGCGGGCCGCGATCGAGCACGAATTCTCGTAGTGCGCGGCCGCCCAGGTCGGGTCAGCCCGGCGGGAGTCGACCGGTGACGCGTGGCCGCAGTCGAAGGTGACGGAGCCAGCCGGGATCCGGTAGACGCCGCCATCGGCCCCGGCAACGATGACCGGTTTGTTCATGAACTCGGAGTAATCGATTCCACGCGGCGCGGTCACGGCCTGCCCGCTCGCCCGGAAGCCGCGATGCGTCACGTTGGCCGGGGCCAGGTAGCCGAAGACGCGACCCTGGTCGGTGACGTGCAGCGCGCCGAAGGGCGGCATTTCCGTCGGGGCCGAGAACCACGACTCGGGCCAGATGTCGGGGATCGTGATCGTGTACCCGGCCGCGACCGTCACGGTCGACGTGCGCCGGGCGTCGGCCACCATGTCCATCTCGGCCGGAGCGACGACCTCCATCGGCTCGGTCTCGGTCGACGCCTCGATGAGCTCGGCCTCCTCGCCGGCCTCGGGGACTGGTGGCGGGGTGAACGGTGACTCGCCCAGGGTCATGGTCGCCTCGACGAACGCGGGCTCGGGCAGCAGGGTCGCCGAGCGGATCCGAGCCTCGTGAATGACGATCATCTGCGGCTGCATGCCGAGCATCCCGTCGGCCGTCACCGCGCCATCGGTCGCGAACGGGCGGTCGAAGTTCGGGCCGCCCTTACGAGCCAGCCGCTTTCGCGCCGCGTCGCGCTGGGTCTTCGACACCTTCGTGTTGCCACGGGCCGACTGCCCGTGCGAGCGCTGGTCGTGCTTGCCGGGCAGGTGGAAACTGTCCTCGACGACCTCGGCGTCGTCCTCGACGGGCAGCGCGTCGGCGTCGCCCTCGTCGTAGCCGTCCTCTTCGTCGCCGTCGACCGGCCCGACGCCCATCTCGACGGGCATCTCGGGCGCGACCACGGTGGGCTGAGGGTAGATCACCTCGACGTCGTCGGCGTCCATGTCGTCGGCGCGGATCGACACGCCGCGCACGAAGTCGCCCATGCGAA
>DASRYP010000252.1:0-6634 GCA_035687165.1 Actinoplanes sp.
TATTCCGCTTACCGCGCTGACCATGCGGGTGCCACGACACACGCTGATCGCGATCACCGTGGCGATCTTCGTGGTCTCGCAGGCCGCGGCCGCCTTCGCGCCGACCTTTCTGGTGCTGGTGCTCGCCCGGCTGGTCTGCGCACTGGCCCACGGCGTCTTCTGGTCGGTGATCGGGCCGGTCGCCGCCCGCCTCGCGCCGCCGGGACAGGCGGGACGGGCCACCGCACTGGTCTTCATCGGGAACTCGCTGGCCATCGTGCTTGGCGTTCCGCTCGGCACCGCGCTCGGTCAGTGGCTCGGCTGGCGGGTCTCGCTCGGCGCGCTGGCGCTCGGCGGGGCGATCTGCGTTCTGGCGCTGCTGCGAGTGTTGCCCCAGCTGCCGCCGCGCCCGCACGACCTGACCAGGCGGGCCGGGGCGCAACTGCGGGCAGCGGTCGCGATCGGGCGTGATCCGCAGGTGCTGATGCTCTGCGTGATCACCGCGGTGCTGGTGGTCGGCCACTTCGCCGCATACACGTATATCGCGCCGCTGGTGCGCCGGGATGCTGGGCTCGAAGGGACGGGCCTCAGCCTGCTGCTGCTCGGCTACGGCTTCGTCGGGCTGCTCACCAACTTCGCGGTCGGGCGGCAGGTCGACCGACGGCCGGGGACGATCCTCGTGGTCCTGCTCGCCGTGCTGGCGGTCTCGGCGGGGCTGCTCGCCCCGGTGCTGGGGCTGGTGCCGACCGTGATCGTCACCCTGCTGTGGGGCGGGGCCTTCACCGCGATCCCAGTGATTCTGGCCGCGGCGCCGCTGCGCATCGCGCCGCGGGCCCGGGACGCCGCCTCGGCCCTCTATGTGGTCGCGTTCCAGATCGGGATCGGCGGTGGCGCCTTTCTGGGCGAGCGGATCGTGCGCACCGGGCACCTGGGTGTCCTGCCGCTGGTGGCCGCCGCGCTGGCCGTCGCCACCATCGTGCTGATCGCGACCGTCGGCCGGCGGGTCTTCCCCGCCCGACTGAGCGAGGACGACCATCACCGGACCGAAGCGCAGTTGATCGGTTAGCTTTTCCAGGCCACTTCGGCGGCGGCCAGGAACGCGTCGTTCTCGTCGGGAGTGCCGATCGTGACGCGGACGCCGTCGGGCTGGTAGGCGCGCACGATGACCCCGCGCGACTCGCACACCTGGGTGAACTGCGCCGACCGCTCGCCCAGCGGCAGCCAGACGAAGTTGGCCTGGCTGTCCGGCACGTTCTGGCCGGCCGCGCGCAGCGCCGCGGTGACCCGGCCGCGCTCGGCGACCACGAGCGCGCACCGGCGGCGGACCTCCTCCTCCTGGGTCAGCGCCGCGATCGCCGCGGCCTGGGCGACCAGGCTGGTGGAGAACGGGGTGAGCACCTTGCGGATCGCGCTGGCCACCTCGGGCTGCGCGACCAGGTAACCCATCCGCAGGCCGGCCAGGCCCCACGCCTTGCTCATGGTGCGCAGCACGAGCACGTTGGGTCGATCACCGTACGTGACCAGGCCGTCCGGCACGTCGGGGTCGTCGACCAGTTCCCGGTACGCCTCGTCGAGCACGATGAGCACGTCCGACGGGACCTGGTTGACGAACCGGTCGAGCTCGGCCTTGCGGACGGCCGTGCCGGTCGGGTTGTTGGGGTTGCACACGATCGCGATGCGGGTGCGATCGGTGATCGCGTCCGCCATCGCTGGCAGGTTGTGCCCGTGACCGTCGGTGTTCGGCACCCGCACGCCGGTGATGCCCGCGCCGGCCGAGATGATCGGGTACGCCTCGAACGAGCGCCACGCGTAGACGATCTCGTCGCCCGGCAGGCAGACCGCCTTGACCAGGATCTCGGCCAGCGCCACCGACCCGCAGCCGGTCACGATGCGCTCGGCCGTGACGTCGAAGCGCGCCGCCAGCGCGTCCCGCAGCGCTACCGCACCCATGTCGGGGTAGCGATGCGAGTGGAGCATCGCGTCGGCCACCGCCTCGGGCACACCGGGCAGCGGACCGTACGGGACCTCGTTGCTGGCCAGTTTGATCGCCTCGGCGATGCCGAGCTCGCGGGTCAGGTCGGCGAGGTTGCGGCCGGGGACGTAGGAGGGCAAGCCGTCGAGGTCAGCTCGGGTCAGGCGGGTCATGAGCTCAGCCTTCAGTCCGGTTAGGGGTGGTGGGCGGGGTGGTAGGACTGGCTTCCAAGGGGCTGCTGCCACCGGTGGGAGTGGCGTCGACCGATTGCCTGTCGTCGAGCGGCAGCGCGATCACGACCGTACGCGCTGTCTTGTCATGGAATGCCTGGCGGAGCTGCTGGTCGAAGACCGGGGACAGGCAGTCGACCAGCTGCAGGACGAACCCGATGCCGGCGCAGCCCCAGGCCGGGGTCCACAGGCCGAGGCGGGCCCAGCGCCCGAACGCGCGGCCGAAACCGAGCGGCTCGGTGTTCTCGACCGCCACGACCTTGATCCGCATGACGCGCTTGCCCAGCGTCTGGCCGCTGCTGCCGATCGCGGGCGCCTCATAGACCAGCCAGAGCAGCGTGGCGATGATGAGGATCACCCAGATCAGCCCGTCCATGCGGCCGGAGCCCTGCGCGTCGAGCGCGCTGCCGCCGTTGGCCATCTGGTCGAGGGTGGCGCGGTACATCGGGACGAACTCTTTCGCCAGTTGGTAGACGAACCAGCCGTTCACGACGACGTTGAGCAGCAGCACCGCGAAGATGTCGAGGATGCGGGCGACCAGGCGCGGACCGAAGCCGGCCAGGGCGTAGCCGTGCGGGCGGGCCTGGACCGTCGGGTACATGGCGACGCGCATGCCGGGCGGCATCGGCTGTTGCCATCCAGGCGGGGGCTGCCATCCAGGCGGGGGCTGCCACCCCGGCGGGGGCTGCCACCCCGGCGGAGGGGTCCAGCCGGGTGGGGGCGGGGGCTGCGGACCCCATCCCGGCGGCGGCGGGGGTGGAGTTTGAGCAATCGGTGCGGGAACCGGTTCCGGTGCGGGGGCCGGCGGTGGCTCCTCCGCCTCGACCGGTGGCGGGCCGGCCGGCGGCACGGCGTCGGCCGGGATGGCCTTGCCGAGCCATCCTTCACCGTCCCAGTAACGCTGGGTATCGGGATCGGCCGGGTCCTGGTACCAACCGGCGGGCAACGAGCTCATGGAGAAACCTTAACGACCACGGTTTGCGCGACCTTGTCGTGCAGGGTCTGCTGGTACGGCTTGTCCCAGAGCTGCCACAGTCCGTCGAGCAGGTTGAGGAACGGCACGAACGACGCGGCCACGTACCCGATGAGGTAGCGCTTGGCCGCCATGCCCCGGGTGAGCCGCAGCGCGGGGTCGATCGGCACGACGCGGATCTTCAAGGCCTTCTTGCCCAGGGTCTGCCCGGAGCGGTGCATGAACTCCACCGCGTACAGGTAGTAGAGCAGGAACATGAACACGAAGAAGCCCAGCTCCAGCAGCAGGACGGGCAGGAGGAAGTCGGCGAAGACCTCGTTGAACGACGGCTCGGGCCCGTACGCCGGGCTCTCCGGGTCGGGCAGTCGCAGGACGACCACGACCAGCGCGGGGATGAACAGGACGAGGGCCACGACCGAGACCAGAGCCGAGTCGATGAGGTACGCCGCGAAGCGCTGGGCGAAGTCGGCGAGGGGCACGCCGGCCGGGCTGACCGGCGGGGGCGGCGCGGGCCAGGCGTAGCCCGGCGGCGGAGGCGGATAGCCGGGCGCCGCCGGGTAACCCGGCGGCGGCCCGTATCCAGGTGGGGGCTGGTTCACGCGGACAGTGTCACAGATTGCCGCGACGCTCCTGCTCCCGCTCGATGGCCTCGAACAGGGCCTTGAAGTTACCCTTGCCGAAGCCGAGGGAGCCGTGCCGCTCGATCAGCTCGAAGAAAACTGTCGGCCGGTCCTGCACAGGCGAGGTGAAGATCTGCAGCAAGTAGCCGTCCTCGTCCCGGTCGACCAGGATCTTGCGCTTCTTGAGCTCCTCGATCGGCACCCGGACCTGGCCGATCCGGGCCCGCAGCTCCGGGTCGTCGTAGTACGAGTCGGGGGTGTTGAGGAACTCGACCCCGGCGGCGCGCATCGCGTCGACGCTGGCCAGGATGTCGTTGGTGGCGACGGCGACGTGCTGGGCGCCCGGGCCGCCGTAGAAGTCGAGGTACTCGTCGATCTGCGACTTGCGCTGCGACACGGCCGGTTCGTTGAGCGGGAACTTGACCTTGCGGGTGCCGTCCGCGACGACCTTGGACATCAGCGCGGAGTAGTCGGTGGCGATGTCGTCGCCGATGAACTCGGCCATGTTCGTGAAGCCCATCACGCGGCCGTAGAACTCGACCCACTGGTCCATCTTGCCCAGCTCGACGTTGCCGACCACGTGGTCGACGGCCTGGAAGAAGCGCTTGGGCTGCAGGCCGGCGTCGATGGCGGGCTGCCGGTCGACGATCGGATCGCGGGCCACGAAGCCGGGCAGGAACGGGCCGTCGTAGCGGGAGCGATCCACGAGCGAGTGCACGGTGTCCCCGTACGTCGCGATGGCCGCGATCCGCACGGTGCCGTGCTCGTCGGTCAGGTCGTGCGGCTCGGTCACGCCGCGGGCACCAGACGCGACCGCGTGCCGGTACGCCGCGTCGACGTCGGGCACCTCGATCGCGATGTCCTGGATCCCGTCGCCGTGCTTGGTCACGTGGTCGGCGCCGGGCGCACCCGCGTGCACCGCTCCGACCAGCACGAACCGGGCTCCGCCGCTGACCAGCACGTACTCGGCGTGGCCGCGGAAGCCCTGCTCGGGCCCGCGATAGGCGACGCACTTCATGCCGAAGGCGGAGGAGTAGAAGTGGGCCGCCTGCTTCGCGTTGCCCACGAGGAACTTCAGGTGATCGACGCCTTTGACGGGAAAGACGTCGTCGGTGCGGGTCTCATGGGCCATCGTCTGCGTCATTGACTGATGTTGTCGCAGGTCACAAGCCAATTCAACATGTGTTCGCGCGGCTGGGCAGCGTGCCCGGTCAGGCTCGGGCGGGGCCGCTCGGCCGGTGCAATTTGCACAATCGCTAGACCATCCTGACTGATATATCCGACAAATGACATCGACACGGGCGAATGACGATCCGTCGTCCGGGTGATTGACCTGGCTAGCGTGTCGCGCATGGCGTCGGGTGGCACCCCCTGGAAGGGGTATGTACTGGTCGCCATCGTGATCGTGATCGTGCTCGCCACGACCGGCGTGTGGAACCCGTGGCCGCAGGTCTGGACGTGGGTCAACACCAGCGAGCCGATCGCCGGCGGGGCGGCCCGCTGGCAGCAGACGATCGGCGGCAGCCCGCAGAGCGTCTCCATCGCCGGCGACGCGGTCGTCGTTGAATACCGCACGTCGGTCGAGGCGTACGGCCTCACCGCCGGGATCAAGCTCTGGGGCAGCGACGCCGACTGGGCCGCGATCTCGGGCACCGGCAACGAGGCGGTGGTCGCCACCGGGCGGCTGCTGACCAAGGGGTACCAGGTGCTCGACCCGCGCAACGGCGTCGTGCTGCGCGCCGACACCGAGGCCACCGCCGTCTGGACCTACCGCAACGCGCTGCTCGACCTGCACTGCGCCAAGGGCGGCGACTGCCAGTTGACCGCGTGGGCGCCGCGCGGGACCAAGCCGCTCTGGACCGTCGACACGGGCGGGATCGGGTTCGTGCTCAACGCCGCCAACCCCGACCTGCCGGACACCCGCCAGCTCACGGCGGCCCGGGTGGACGACGACGTGGCCCGGCCGCGGCTGCTGCCCGGCCTGATCGGGCTGCCCGACGACGGGAAGGTCCGGGTTGTCGACACCGCCACCGGCAAGGTCGTGCAGATCGCCCAGCCCGGGCTCGACCAGCGGATCGCGATTGCCGGGGGACGGGTGCTCACAGTGACCGGGACGGCACAGGACGGCACCTGTTACTACGGTGTGGTGGCGACCGACCCGCCGTCGTCGGCTCCGGTCTGGCGGCGGGAGGGGCTCAATCTGCGTACGGCGGCCAACGGGTCGAACTGTAAGCAGGAGCACGATCCGGCGGGCGGCGAGGACGTGGTGCTCGGCGTCGACCCGACCGGCAAACAAGAGTTGCTGGCCGCGCACGACGGGCGGACGCTGTGGCACGGGACCCGGGGCGACGACGTGTTCGCGGTCGACGACACCTTCGCCGTGATCCGGGGCGCGGACGGGCGCACGCTGCGCGGGTTCAATCTCAGCCGGGGCAAGGCTGCCTGGTCACGGGCGGTGGGCGAGAGCGGGGCGGCGGCGCTCACCCCGTACGCCGCAGTGCTTACGAGCCGCCGGCCCGCCCGGGTCGTCGCCGTCGCGCCCGGCACCGGGCGGGTGCTGGCCGACCTGCGTACGGACGCCGAGGTTTTCGCCGTCGGACCGGGTGGCCTGATCGCCGTCAGCGGCCGCGACATGGCTTACCTGCCGTTCGCTTGACCGCGATGGGGCGCATGCCTCGCCAGAGCGGTTCGCGCATTTCGTGGGAGCTGTCCTAGGCTTGCCGCTCATGAGCAGAGGCGCCGCATTCTCGTATTCGCCGCTGTTGCCCCTCGGCGACGACCAGACCGAATACCGCTTGGTCACCGACGAAGGCGTGGACGTCGTGCACGGACCGGGTGGCCGCCGCTTCCTGACCGTCGA